>NZ_DATMYY010000075.1:0-3776 GCF_035560735.1 Methanospirillum sp. | reverse complement strand
GATTACGACAAACGCCAGATTACAATGATATTTGTAAAAGATTTTCTTTGGGAAACAGAGAGATGGCTGATGCCGGGAATGCGTCTCATTGCGTAACTGATATTGTTGTATAACGGAGCATACATGAAAATAAGCGGAATCATATGGGGAGGAGAATTACCACTTCTGAATCAGGCATGTGAGGGGCAGAAGATCGAACATGTTTTTTATACAAGCACATCTGTACGGGAAGAAAAGAGACGAAGGGAAGCAATTGAGGATTTAAAGAATTCCGATCTCGTGTTAATTCATCCATCACAGGACCCGGTATGGGATGAGATCATTCCACAGATTCCAGCAGACATCCCCATAGTTCCATTCGGATATGATCAGGAAGGACTGACTGTTGCTACGGTTTCAACCAGGATAGTGGCGACAGCAAGTGCATATTATGTCTATGGTGGTGCTGAAAACCTGGATTCAATGATCAGGTTTTTGAGATCAGCTATTTTTCACGAATCAATATCATATGATCCTCCAGAACCTACAGCCTGGGATGGTATCTACCATCCTGATGCAGATGGGATCTTTACTGACTCCAAAGAATACTTCAGCTGGCGAGAGAGAAATCATGAAAGTCTTATTGGAATTCTGTTTTACCGGTTGTACTGGGCAAATCGCGATCTCCAGGTAATTAATGATTTAATCAGGCGGCTTGAACAGAACCATGATGTCATTGCGGTCTTCTGTATCGGAACCGGTGATGCAGATCTCGGAGCCCGACCTGGCGATGAGGTTATCAGAGATTATTGCTCTCATGTTGATCTTCTTGTCAATCTCCAGTCTGTCACGATCTCAAAAAATCCCCTAGAAACTGTAAAAACATTTTCTGCTCTTAATGTTCCTGTTATTCATCCACTTATCATCTATAACCGGACTCATGAGGAATGGCTTTCTGAAAGTTCTGGTCTGACAGCATCCGAGATCGGCTGGGCAATTGTGGTTCCTGAATTTATGGGTATGACCGGAATGATCCCGATTGGAACAAGATCAACTGAAGAACCCTCATTTGGTCAGACCGAATGGCATGAATCAATTCCTGACCGGATGGAATCTCTCTCTATATTTATCACCCGGTGGGTTGGACTTAAACGAAAAAAACCACAAGAACGCAAAATTGCGTTTATTCTTAACAATGCTCCCTGTTCTTCAATAGAAGCGACCGTAGGGACTGCTGCACATCTTGATGCCCTGGAATCTGTTGCCTGTATTCTTTCTGATCTCAAAGATGATGGGTATGATGTAGAGGTTCCGGCAAATGGAAAAGAACTCATTGACACAATTTTGGAGAAGAAGGCACTATCTGAGTTCAGATGGACCTCAGTTGAAGAGATTGTTGCAAAAGGTGGAGCACTTGATCTCATAAGGCCAGAAATATATCTCCCCTGGTTTGCTGAATTGCCAGGATCACTCAAAGATAAACTGGCTGAAACCTGGGGGAAGCCACCTGGAGAAGAAAAGGATGGAGTCCCTCCAGGAATGGTTTACCATAATTCAATGGTTATAACCGGCCTTCGATATGGAAACGCCCTTGTTTGCACCCAACCCAAACGTGGATGTGTCGGAGCCCGGTGTGACGGGCAGGTTTGCAAAATTCTACATGATTCTGAAATTCCACCACCGTACCATTATTTTGCAACATACCGGTATCTGACAGATATTTTTGGTGCAGATGTGCTGGTTCATGTTGGAACTCATGGAACGCTGGAGTTTTTGCCAGGTAAATCAGCAGCCCTCTCTGAGTCATGCATCCCGGCAGCTGTGCTCCGATCGGTTCCGCTTCTCTATCTCTATAACACAGATAATCCGCCTGAAGGAACTATTGCAAAGCGAAGAACTCCTGCAACCCTGATTGGTCATATGCAATCTTTGATGAGCGAGAGCGGATTATATGGAGAACTAGCTGAACTGGCTGATAGAATTGATGAATATAATCGGATCGCACTCTCTGATCCCGCTCATGCCCATGCTCTTGAGCATGTAATTATCGATCTTATCACGAAAAACAGGCTGGACTCTGAGATCAATGTGGATAAGATAAAGGAAGAGGGGGGTGGAATGGCAGAGGTGATAGAAGCTGCTCATGAATCCTTAACACGGATCTATAACAGCCAGATACCTGAAGGTATGCATATCTTCGGTCAGATTCCAAGGGGCGAAAAGTTATCCGGATATATTGTCGGGTTGCTCAGGTTTAACCAGGAACTTCGAAAACTTATTATTGACTTAATGGGGCTTGACCTGATCCCAAAATCCGGAGAAATTGCTCTTCTTAAAATGCTTGATGAAGCAGGAAAGAAATTTGTTAACGCCCTTCTTTCCGGGTTATCACCGGAAGATGCAGCGGCCAATGCCCTCGATGTTCGTCTAATAAATCCCGCAAGTCCTCTCCTTGAATCTGTTACAAAAAGAATTTTTGATCTGTCAAAGGCAATTGAGGCTTCAGATGAGAAAAATGCTTTGCGCAGGGGATTGAATGCCGAATACATAATGCCCGGACCATCAGGTCTTATCAGTAGAGGTAAGACCGACATCCTCCCGACCGGGAGAAATTTCTATAGTCTGGATCCATTCTCTGTTCCTACTGAAGCTGCTTTCAGGGTTGGGAGAAAACTTGCTGAAGTTCTGTTGAAAAAATTCTCTGATGAAGAGGGGAAATACCCAGAAACGGTTGCGGTATACTGGATGGCTTCTGATATTATGTGGTCTGATGGTGAGACGCTCGGAAAGCTCCTGCATCTTCTTGGAGTTGAACCGGTCTGGCGTCATGGGCGTGTTACCGGGATTCGTCCGCTATCATTAGAGACCCTGAACAGGCCAAGGATAGATATCTCAATCCGGGCTTCGGGCATTCTTCGTGACTGTTTTTACAACTGTATTGAATTACTGGATGATGCGGTATGTGCGGTTGCTACACTGTCTGAACCTGATGATTTAAACTATGTCAGAAAGCACCAGAATGCCAGGTCAAAGGGATCTGGAAGCAGACCTGATAGCAGGATCTTTGGAAGCCGGGCAGGAACGTATGGGATGGGAGTAAATCTTGCACTCTATGCATCAGCCTGGAAAGATGAATCCGAACTTGCTGACATTTACATCTCATGGAACGGGTATTCCTATGGCAGAGACAGATATGGAGAATCTGCCCATGATAATCTCATAGAACAACTGAAAACTGTTGATGTGACCTTCAATAAGACTGCAACAGATGAGTATGATCTGCTTGGATGCTGTTGTTATTTTGGGACACATGGTGGGATGACTATTGCTGCAGAAACGGTGCAAGGCCACAAAATTGCAACCTATTATGGTGATACCCGGGATCCAGAATCCGTAGAGGTCAGAACTCTTGCTGAAGAACTAACCCGGGTTGTCAGAACAAAACTTCTTAATCCTAAATATATCGATGGACTCAAGGAACATGGGTATGCCGGAGCCAGTGAACTTTCACGAAAAATTGGCAGAGTGTATGGATGGGATGCAACAACCGGCCAGGTCGATGACTGGATTTTTGATGATATTGCACGAACATTTCTGCTCAATGATGAGAATAGGAAGTTCTTTGAAGAGAATAATCCGTATGCCATGGAAGAGATTGGCAGAAGGCTTCTTGAAGCCAATCAGCGTGGAGTCTGGCAGGCTGATCCCGATGTGCTGGAAGGAGTAAAAGAGTCATACCTGATGACAGAAGGGCTGATGGAAGATCGAATGGATGGCACCGGAGGTCAGGTTCAGGG
>NZ_DATMYY010000074.1:0-12823 GCF_035560735.1 Methanospirillum sp. | reverse complement strand
ATTCCATAACTTCTGCCCTGGTAACTGGAGTAATATTCACTATCGCAGTGATTTTTACCGGAACACTCACTGATTACAAAGAAAGTGAGAAGATTCCAAGTGAACTAGCAGCCTCAATCAAATCCCTGTACCTTGATTCCTGTATGTTTCCTACCGTGAAACAGGAAGTTATTGACCGGTTTAAGTCCCACATCAGAAACCTCCATAAAGAAGTTGTATCAAACTTTCGATTAAATACCTGGGACCTGATATCACTAAATAATGTAACTCTTGAGATAAACAGGGATATTTCTGCACTTTCTCTTGAAAATGTGGCGCCACCAATCCTTGTAAAGATGCGTAATGAATTAACCGCCATTGATAGGACCTTCAACCGCATCAAGCAGATCAAAGATACAGATTTTATTCCTGCCGCTTACGCGATATCAGAGATGGCAATATCATTTGTAATCCTAATTCTTCTGTTTATCAAGAGTGATTCGCTGATTGAGAGTGTACTGCTTATTGCTGCGATTACGGCCATGATCACCGGACTCTTCTTCCTTATCAAGGACATGGATGATCCATTTGAAGTAGGGGTTGGGTCGAGTGCAGATGTGGATCTCTTCCTTCTTTTTGAACTGGATCAGTATCTCAAAGACTAAACCTCTTACTTTTGCAATTTCAGACCCATACGAATTAAGACATTGAAGTTGTTAAGATTTGATTTTTGGATTTTGACATGAAACCCGGATAATCAGATATATATCGTTACAGAGCAAAAATCTGAAGACTGTACCTGGAATAATATTCCGGCAGATCTGATCCGAGGTTTATCTATGTGTATTGCTGTTCCAGCTGAAATAATTGAGATAAAAGAAGGAAATATTGCACTTGTTGACTTTGGAGGACTTAAACAGGAAATCCGGATTGATCTCGTAGATGTCGTAATAGGAGACTTTGTTCTGGTGCATGTGGGCTTTGCAATTCAGAAGCTGAATCGCGATGAAGCACTTGAAACTCGTGAACTGTTTAGACAGTGTTATGAAGAGATGGGCCAGGAAGCATTTCCGGCTTAACTTTTTTTCCCGGTTATAATATCAAGGGCATTACCTGATAAGAGATGGGAAAGCTGTTGAGATCCCATTTATCAGGAATTGAACTGCAATAGCCATAAGCAAAATTCCCATGAGCCTGCTTACCACCCGATATTCACGCTGTCCAATCCTGCTTGTGAATTGTTCTGAAGAGACCAAGAGCAGGTAGGTAAAGGTCATTGTAATTAAAACAGAACCCAGGATGATCGCCAGGCGTACCGGCTCTGATATCAATGAAACATTTTTGGAGAGAACGATGACTGTAGTGATAGTGCCAGGTCCGGCAATCATGGGAAATGCAAGTGGCATGGATGAGATCTCTTCAGCTTCGTAACTCTCATGCTTTTCTGCTTCAGTCATTTTGGCCCGGGATGTTTTGGCATAGACGATCTCCATCCCGATTCCAAAGAGCAGGACCCCGCCTGCTATTGTAAATGCCTCAATTGTTATCCCAAACAATGACAGAAGACTGGATCCAAATATTGTGAAGAAAAGGAGAACCACCGTTGAGAGCCGGCAGGCAGATACAGCAACCTTTTTCCGGTTTTGTGGTTCCATATGCCCAGTCAGGGAGTGATATACAAGCATCGCTCCAATAGGGTCTACCACAATAAGGATTGAAGATAATGTAAAGAGTGTGAGACTGATCAGGTCATCTGTCATTACATCACCCTCAGATCTAAATTAATAATATACAATCCCACTCGGAATTTTTGATACGTTCTGCAGATGCTGAGTGGACTGATTTGATATGATTGTCAGGTTTGGAATTGTTGTTCCAAATTTATGAGCAGGGAACCAGTACAGACCATCGCCGTACACAGGTTTGGTATCATACACCTTGAGATCTGCAGAATCATAATCCATACGGACAAGTGTTGCATTCTCAAAGTTAAGCATCGAAAAGAGACGATTTTTCACATCGTTCTCTCCGAACATGAGGATGAGAAACCTGAATGCATCATCCAGGGTATACGTGACATGCACATCAGCATATCCTGATTTTAGGGAAATAGTAACATTGTGGATATCGATATATCCATGCGTTTCAGGCTCTGCGGCGAGCGTATGAGAAGCTCCGAAAAGGAGAAAAAATATAAGGAGGAACGCCCACCTGTTCCTGATCATTCTCATATGGTACGGTTCGGAAGCTTAAAAGCCTTCGGGAAATTTGGAATCAGAGCGGTACCTGACCAGTTTCTGATCGTAATACCAGAACAATCTCTATACATGAGACATTGGTCTTACCATTCTCGGTATCAACCTGTTCTGTCGAGGTTGTTATGGATCGTTTCTCCACATTCTGCAGGAACCGACCCAGAGCAATCTCTGTCGTATCAACTGCCCGTGAAATCGCCTTTCCTCGTGCTTTAACAAATACTTCCTGGGCACCATTGGTAAACTGGGTAACAACAGCCAGAACATAATTCATGACTGGCTTATTACCCACGAAGATGATGTTATCGTCCTGCACGTATGTCATTGTGGCTGAATGAGAATCACAAGTAGTCCCGGTCACAGATCACTTCTGCATTCAGAATCGAGGCCCCGGCCGCTCCTCTGATGGTATTATGACCCATGGCCTGGTACCTGATTCCCGGCCGTACCCTGCCGATAGACACCGTCATTCCCTTTCCTTTCATTCGGTCTAGCCGTGGCTGTGGCCTATCTGGAAGATCAATATAATCAACTGACTTTTCCGGAAGAGTGGGCAGATCCGGGAGTGTTGACTTCCATGTTCTGAAGGCTTTCTCCACTTTTTCAACCTGATCTTTGATATCAATCCAGACAGACATGGAATGTCCATCAATAACCGGGACACGGTTGCAGCAGGCACTAACTGAGAATGGAGCATTCTGAACTTCGGCCCCGTCAAAGGTGCCCATGATCTTCAGAGTCTCGCGTTCCATCTTCTCTTCCTCGTTGCCAATGTAAGGAATCAGGTTATCAAAGATTGCCATTCCCGGTATGCCTTCAAAACCAGCTCCAGATATCGCCTGCATTGTGGCTACCTTGATATCAGAGAACGAAAACGTTCGAAGAGGTGCCAGTGAACAGGTGAGCATGATAGTTGAACAGTTTGGATTAGTTACTATGAACCCGTCTGTTCCTTTGTCACGCTGCAGATCGATCATCCCGAGATGATCGGCATTGACTTCTGGTACAACCAGAGGAATATCAGGTTCCATCCGGTATGTACTCGCATTGCTGCAGACTCCAATCCCTGCCTTAGCGCATTGCATCTCTACTTCTCCGGCTAGGTCTGCAGGAAGTGCAGAGAACACAAGGTCAACCTTCTTCAGACCCTCAACAGTAGTATCTGATACAATGATGTCGCCGACATCTTCAGGAAATGGAACTTCGAGCCGCCATGAAGCAGCATCGCGGTATTTTTTTCCTGCACTCCGTTTGGATGCGGTCAACACTGAGAGTTCAAAATTCGGATGACCTGCAAGGAGTTGTACAAACCTCTGCCCAACGGCCCCGGTTGCACCAAGAACCCCTACACTGATCATACCGATACATTGGAGAGAATAGTTATTAAAAATGGATGATTTAATCCATTGAAATGGCTTCTGCAGGACATACATCCACACAGGAACCACAGTCTACGCAGAGATCTGTGTTTACATCGGCTTTGTCATCCTTCATTGAGATCGCTACAGCCGGGCATTCATCAACGCAGGTCTCACAACCGGTACAGGTATCCTTGTTTATTATCGCAGTCATGGAAATCTCTTAATGACTCTGTTTAGGAATATAAAAAAATTTTCGACCTGATTTTGTCTTTCTTCAAAGACCGAGGACATCTTTCATGCCATATACAGCAGGTTTCTTTCCGACAATCCACTTGGTTGCCTTGACTGCTCCCTGGGCAAAGACACCCCGATCATATGCCCGGTGGGAGAGAGTGACTGTCTCAAAGTTGCTGGTAAACATCACAGCATGATCGCCGACGATATCCCCGCCCCTGATAACATGAACGCCGATCTCATTGCCCCGCTCAGTCATACCCTCACGCCCATAGACTTCTTCCCTGGGGCCGACTTCTTCCTGAAGAATCTCGAGGATTGTCTTTGCAGTACCACTGGGTGCATCCTTCTTGTACCGGTGGTGAGCTTCGGTAACCTCAATATCATAGTCACCAAGCCGCTGTGCAGCTTCCCTTACGAGTAACCAGAGGATATTCATTCCAATAGAGTAGTTCGTGGAGATGACTGCCGGGACTCCTCCCTTGGCAATAGCTTCCCTGATGTTCTTGCTTTGATCAGCATTCAGGCCGGTTGTTCCAAGAATGATGGCACATCCTGCTGCTGCGGCAACGGGTATGTTCTGTGCTGACGCTGCAGCCACAGTAAAATCAATGACAACATCGGGCTTACTTTCAGAGAGAAATGCTGCAAACGTACCGGCAGAGACTACAGGAACGCCAAAAACTTCACCTTCCTGCACATCTACGCCACCTACTAACTGCATTTCGGGATCTTTTGTGACAATTCCACCGATTGTCATACCCATACGACCGAACGCACCACAAATAGCTACTTTAATCATATTGAGCTAGCACCTCCTGTAATTTTTCAATTGTTGTCTGACTCGCTTCATCCAGTGGGAGCCTGACCGGACCTGCTGCCAAGCCTCTCATTTCAGTAGCTTTCTTTATTGGAACCGGATTAGTTTCGATAAAGAGTGCTTTGATGAGGGGCGCAAGTTTGTAATGAATACTACGGGCAGTATCATAATCTCCTTTCTTCGCAGCATCGTACATCTCTATCATCGGCTTTGGGACAATGTTTGCTGCAACTGATATGACCCCGTCGCCACCCAGACTGAGGATAGGCAGAGTCATACCATCATCGCCAGATATCACAGAAAAATCATTATCCAGGGTCAGTTCTATGATGGATGATATTTGATTGATGTCCCCGCTGGCCTCTTTAACGCCTACAATGTTAGGATGGTTAGCAAGTTCGGCAATCAGTTCAGGGGCAAGATTCTGGCCAGTCCTTCCCGGAATATTATAGATTACAACCGGGATGTCCAGATCAGCCAGGGCGGTATAATGCTTCACAAGACCTGACCGGTTGGGCTTATTGTAGTAGGGGCTTATGACCAGGACGCCATCAGCTCCGGCATCCTTTGCAGCCTTGGTAAATCTGATGGCTTCTGAAGTGTTATTAGAACCAGTTCCAGCAAGGACTGGAACTTTTCCACCGGCCTCTTCCAGGGTTACTTCCACTACCTTCTCGTGCTCTGCACTACTGAGTGTGGCAGATTCTCCGGTTGAGCCGCATGGCACCAACCCGTGGACTCCAGACTGCAAAAGAAAAGTTATGTTGGACCTGAGTCCATCCACATCAAGATCTTTCCCGGCGTTCCTCTGAAAAGGAGTAATGAGCGCAGGGAAAACGCCCTCAAACATGAGGGTAATTTATGCTGTTCTTCCGGTATTTACCTTTCTTGTGATATAGCCTGCAACGCGGTTCCGCACACCCTTGGTCGGAATATCAGTGGCTGAACTTACGGCCTTTTTATTCTCATCAAAATCGCCAGAAAACTTTTCGCGGTGGTTTTCCAAAAGTTCTGCACCGATGCTCTTTATATAACTTGGTTTTACACCCATTGATTATTCCTCTGTAAAATTTGTAGTTATAATGCGCGTTAAGATCCTATTAATACTTGCTAAAACACGAGTAGGATTCTCACCTAGCAAACGGATCAGGGGCTCTTTTCCTGCACACCCGGTATCATAGATCAGATCAGGGACGCCATCGCTCTTCTCGCAGCAGAAAGCGACACCCCAATCATGCGAAGAATCTCCTGGAGGTTCCTGGGCGCGATTAAATCCAGAGATCTCCAGCAGCATCCTATCAGCGATTTCTATGATCTTTGGGCTATATCTCACAATCGCCACGCACCGGATTGTTGGATCAAACCGTGTAGCAGTCAGGACCATCCTGCAAACAGGGAGATCTTCCGAAGAGATGATAGACCCGTGTACTATGGCAGACACGTCATCAATGGTTCTGGCGCCCTGCCCGGCATATGCCATCACAATCCCGCCTGAAGGTACAATCTCTGAATGTGTTATTTGATTCAGGGACTCTATCACTGACTCCAGTTCACAAGTGAGGACG
The DNA here is from genome assembly GCF_035560735.1 of Methanospirillum sp. Classification (GTDB taxonomy): domain Archaea; phylum Halobacteriota; class Methanomicrobia; order Methanomicrobiales; family Methanospirillaceae; genus Methanospirillum. The sequence goes on along the minus strand of NZ_DATMYY010000074.1, from coordinate 6,609 downwards.
AGATTGCTGCTCGCGATCTCTGTTTCTTTCTCTTCGGAATTCTGATAATGGTTCATAGATCACCAGAATAAAGTTTTAGAATACAGATAAATCCAGGCTCAGGATCACTTCTTACGAGTTTTTGCTCAGACATTTACTTATGCGTATAAACTGATGTTATGGTCAGATTATGAAACGGTGGATGCTTGATGCTGTAGTTGGTGTCTTAAGCCTGATTATCTTCCTTGTGGTCCTCATTGTTCTTCCCGCCTTCCTCCACGGCAGTACGGCGTACCTTATTGCGCTCTTCCTGTTTATCGCTGTTATCAGCGGGGGCGGATTCCTTATCAGGAATGTTACCCCCTGAACCTGCTATCCCTATCTTCTTTTTGGGAACAGTAACCATTCGTTTTTTCTGTTTGTAATACGTGAGAGGATGCGTAATATTTTTGCAGAGAGCATCAGGATGAATACAGAGTGCATGAGTTTTCATCGTTGAACACTGGGGAGATACGTATTCAGTTCCACTCCCTCCCAGGCCGGATATATGATCCACCTGGTACATGGTCTTTGAGAGATCGAAATCAGGCACATGTCCATAAAGTTCAACTATCTTGGTATTCTCCATCCCGATATTATGCATAAAAGCAGTCACTGCAAACCTTCCCATGTGGGTCAGATGAGTCCGCTGCACAAGAGCTGCGATGATTGCCTGGATACAAGGAGGAAATGCAGACTCTTCCACAGATCCAAACTCCTCAAGCATTCGTTCCTGTATTGTGGTTTTTATTCGATCAATTATCGGCTGTAAGGAAATACAGAGAGACGGCGGAACTTTGAGTGGAAGGTTCTGACTCATGATAACCCTGAGACGTTCCCTCAGGATCTCATCGATCTCATCGCTGTGAATCCTGACAATCCCTTTCTCCACAACCCGGTTTACCAGTCGCCATCTGTCGTCAGTGAGCCGGGAGGCTATCTCAACATACTGAATCACCGGAATTTCTTTAGAGCTCCCGGATAGTCCAAGACTGGCTGCTATCACTTCTTTCTTTTTTGGATCCTCATCCTGCAGATAACGATATACTCTCCATGACTGGTATCGACAGAGTCGATCAATGAGCATCTTATCACCAGAACAGGAGACCAGTAACCGGCTGGCAGGGTATGCAGAAATAATAATTCTGACTGCTTCAGCTTCAGAAGGAACTTCAGACAGATCTTCAGGAGGCTGACGGGGATTAAACCTGATCGATGCTGAAACAATATCGTATGCTTCCTTTACCGCAAGACGACCTGCAGAAGATTCAAGATACTGGTCAAGAGAGGCAGTATTTGCAGCGATAAAGGACTGTGCTTCTTTTAAAAAAGGATATTTTGCAAGGTCTCGAAGGTCAAGTGCTACCATGCATCAGTCAGCTTCGATACGTGGTGCGAGCAGGTACTCAACGTGTCCTTTTCCACCTGCAATATCAAATGAGAATTTTACCGGGTGATCAGTTCCCAGGTGAATGGTTACCTCAGATGCATGTGCCATGACTTTTCCCATATCCTTGAGGTAATCAATTGAGAAGAGGGAGCGGGCTGGTGAATAATTGCAGGATATCATTTCATCTGCAGAAAACTCACGCTCAATGTGGTCACTGTCTCCTTCGGCAATAATATAGAAGACCTTCTTATCAGGATTAATACCAAGCCACATCTTATCTGAAACCACTGCTGCGGACTTGATAGTATTGTAGAGGTCTGATCCTGGGACAGTCACAACACCTGGGAGTTCTATGCCTGGTGAGTTGGGATCCTTTTTGATGGTGCTTGTATCAAGCAGGGTGATGGCATAATGATACCCTTCAAACCTGACTTCAATCTTATTAGCTCCATCTGGAAAATCCAGACTTACTTCACTTGCCTTTCCCATCATTGTGAAGATATTCTTCATCTTTGTGATATCGAGTCCAAGCTCCCCTGGTGTAGCTTCGTATGTATTGAACGCTTCACGCTGGAGGGTGAGAATGACCATTGCAACATTTGCGGTATCGACAGATCTGATCCACACCTCCTGCTCGGAGAAATGCATTCTGCACTCGGTTACCAGAGCAGCGACGGCGTCGATAGAATCACGAAAAGTATCGGCGTTTATTGTTCCTTTCAGCATCTGCGCTCCCTACTGTTCTAACAATATTAGTTTGACGCACATATAAGTGCTGGTCTGAGTAATATTTACAAATAAAGTGGATAAGAGCGGCATATGGGTTCTCAATGGGGTAGGGATAAGGTATACCAGAAGGCAATGAAGCAGGGATACCGTTCCCGAGCTTCATTCAAATTAAAAGAGATTTTAGAACGAAACGCAGTTCTGCGACCACAGGATAATGTGGTAGATCTTGGTGCAGCACCAGGGAGCTGGCTTCAGATTCTAAAAGAGAATACATCAGGGCAGATCGTTGGGATTGATCTAAACCCAATCCAGCCACTGGAAGGAGTGATAACTCTGGTTGGGGATTTTTCAAAACCCACAATAGTTGCAAGGGTTCTGGACCTGCTGCCGGTTGTAAACCTTGTGGTCTGCGATGCTTCGCCCAAATTATCAGGGCATAAATCGTACGACCAGGCAAGAGCAATAGACCTCAACAAAATGGCTCTTGACTTTGCTATACAGGTGCTCTGCCCGGGTGGAAACCTTGTGATGAAAACGTTCCAGGGTGAAGATTTTCCATGGATCTACCGGAAAGTAAAAGACGAATTTTTCCGCGTAACTACGCATAAGACCCATTCAAGCAGAAAGGGAAGTGCTGAGGTCTACATCATTGCCCGAAACTTCATCGCAGGAAGGGACGATCTTTTAGATCCTAACGCTCAGGAAGAAGTAACAGAATCGGGTGATTGATGGCTGTTCGGGATAATTTTCAACGACCTGTCAGCAATATCAGGATCAGTCTGAATTCCGGATGCAATCTCAGATGCATCTACTGCCATCGTGAAGGAGAATGCAAACCAGAGAACCCGATGTCAATTGATGACATCAGGGAGATTCTTCTGGCATCAGAGCGGCTTGGTATCAGGTCGGTAAAATTTACCGGCGGAGAACCACTGCTCAGAAAGGACATCCTTGATATCTTCAGAAGTGTTCCTGCAGGGATAGAATCATCCATTACTACCAACGGAACACTTCTTGGCCCAATGGCCATGGATCTTTTCAAGGCAGGTCTTTCCAGGGTAAACATCAGTCTTGACAGTCTAAGGCATGAGACCTACAAAAAGATCACAGGTGTTGACAGTCTGGATGATGCCCTGGCAGGAATTGAGGCTGCAAAGGTGGCAGGCCTGGTTCCGATAAAGATCAATATGGTGCTCCTGAAAGGGATCAATGAGGATGAGATCGACGATTTCATCAAACTGGTGGCAAACGACCGCCATATGATTCTGCAGATCATCGAACTGATGGATCTTGGAGATTGTCCATACCATGCAGATCTCTCAGATCTCGAGGATCATATCGCGGCATCATCTAAAAGGGTGATCACCAGAAGGATGCATCACCGGAAAAAATACTGCTATAGCGGGGCAGAGATCGAGTTTGTCAGACCTTTTCACAATTCCGAATTCTGCAAACATTGTAACAGGCTCAGGGTCACTTCTGACGGAAAACTGAAACCCTGCCTTCTCAGATCAGATAACCTAGTGGATATCAGAGGAAAGAAAGGTGAAGAACTTGACGCTCTCTTTAAGCAGGCAATAGGCCTCAGAGAACCGTACAACTCCTGACGGCAGAGACGCTTTTTATCTTCTGCCGTCTACTTTTGTGTATGCTGGAAGTCAACGAGTACGCCCGGGTACTCCAGGCCCTGTACAACAAATCTCTAATCCTCGAAGACCCCTCTGATTTTCATCCGGTTCTCAGTTTCTGGTATTTTGATGCAATGGCACATCTTGACTATTCGATATCAGTCCTTGCGTTCAATGCAGATTCTCCACGTAACCTGATGAGCCGTGAATATCTCAAACACCGGACAGACCAGGGAAAAGACGAACCAATGGGAGTGTTTCCTAAATTTATGATCTGGCTTGAAGCCAATCATCCAGAGGATTATGAAAAATTCCCCCTGTTTATCCAGAAGATCTATTCATCCACCGATCCTGCCTCATACAGATCATTTAGAATAATCCTGAACCCTGATGAACGAAGGCCGGTTCCACCTGAAACTCTTCAGATCATGATTGATGAGATGTTTGAACGATCCTACATATCTGCTTTATACAAAAATTCTTCTGTTGCAGCAAAACTGGATGAGTTCACCAGGTCTTGCAGATGAAAAATACCGCTGATGTTACCAAGATATGTTCAGATCTGGTCCAGATACGATCTGATAATCCACCCGGTTATACTGACGAGGTTATCGCGTACATCAGGGAATTCTGTGATAAAATTGGCCTTAAAACACGGACTGTTACCAGAGGAAGAAGACACAATCTCCTGTCTGCTGAACCGAAAGGGAAGCTTCTCCTCTGTGGCCATGTAGATGTTGTTCCAGCCCTCGATGATGGCTGGACATATCCACCATATGCCGGTTTAATAAAAGATGGATTTGTGCATGGCCGTGGGTCAACCGACATGAAGGGAGGATGTGCAGCTCTTCTTGTTGCACTCAACAATATTATCGATACAGAAGGAGATCCCGGTGTTGACATCGCATTCGTCGCAGACGAAGAGGGGAAAGGCGAGTTCGGGATGGAACAACTTGTTGGTGAAGGGATCCTAAAACCATGCAACGCGATCATAGCCGAACCAACACCCCCTGCATCTCCAATAATCGGAGAGAAAGGAGTTCTCAGGACCCGTATTCAGTTTTCAGGTAAATCTGGACATGCTGCTCTGCACCCGGTTTTGGGTAATTCTGCGATAATGCAGGCCTGCCGTTATCTCGACTTCTGCCAGACGCTGCACGAGCGTGATTGGCCACTCGATCCAGTAGCTGCAGATGCGGTCAAAACTACTGGCAGAGCCCTTGAGAACCTGACTGGACTGAAGGCATCTGATGCTAACCGGATCCTCTCCCGGATTATGTTTAATCCAGGTTTTATTGAAGGAGGTGAGAGAATGAACGTAGTTGCCCAGCACTGTAATCTCTCACTGGATATGCGAATTCCATGGGGATGTAAGATCAATGAGGTGATCCCGCTTATGCATGCTGCAGCTCCTGATGCCGTAATTGAGATCCTGGAATCATCAGAACCTTCAATCAGCAGGCCAGGGTCGCTTACAAAACTTCTTTGTGATGGGATACAATCAGTGCTTCACGTACCAGCAGATCCGGGAGTAAGTCAGGCTGGATCAGATGCCCGATACCTCAGGGTTCATGGGGCAGAAGTAGTAATGTATGGACCAGGTGACCTGAATCTTCTTCACTCAGTAAATGAACGGGTTCCAGTATCAATGCTTGAGAACTGCCAGCAGGTATACGAGTATATTCTGAAGCGGGTATCTCAGGTCTGATCGTATACGAAAAAATGCGGAAAAAAAAGTTCAATTAAACTATGACCCTATTATCTCACTGACAAATTTTTTTCCTTCTTCTGATGAAAAAACAGGTGGGCTACGATCAACATGCACCTTTCTACGGATTGCCGTCGTCTTTTCTTTCGTGACAGGGTTGTATCCTTCTTTGGTGATCAGAGTATGGTACACCATAATCCCCCGCCGTTCCCAGGAAGGTGTCTGTGCAAGATTTACCCCATGCTGAAAACAGATCTCATGAAGTGTCCGTGCTCCGACACCGTTCAGTTGACGCTGGACTTCTGTCCGGTTTAGGCCGCCCTGGAGAAGGAGTACCTGAGTATATCCATTGATATGATTACGCCAGGCTTCTTTCTGACGCCAGGTCAGGTAGTCTGCTACCATACTCTTCTCAACAGGGATGATACGTGCATCAAACGAGATAGGTGATGCTGGTTTTAATGCCATGGTCAGGCAACTTGACGCAATTGAAGCGACCACTGATGTAAGTTTCTCAACGCGCCCCTCAAATGGCAGTTCATCAAGGTAGATACTGATCTCATCAGAGAATGTGTATGCAAAAAGAGGTGACAGCCCGCTTTCAGTCAGAAGTGAAGTGCAGACAGATACCATTGCCATGGAAAAACCCTCATCAAAAGGGCGTTTGAGCGACAGTTGCGCAAGAAACTGGTGAAAAGCCCTGCCATCTAACCTAATTATGACAGGTGCAAGGGCTTTAATTCCTGTATATATCTCCCGCTCTTTCACAAATATTCCTGCCCTACTCCAGGCGAAAGGTTGCACATATCGGGAGAGTCAGATTCAGAATCTGTAATATTGCAGATTATTGAACAGATCAGAGATCTGTATCCTCTTTAAACATATTCTGAATGTGACGAATTACTACCACATCAGAGATGCTCTTAACCAGCCTGAAGGGTATCTTGACACCTTTATGCGTCTTGACCTCAATGACTTCAGGATTGAGCTTTCCTGCCGCTATTGAATCGATCCTCTTTGAATCGATATCAAGAACAAGGTCTTCAACCTCACCGATGAACATTCCGTTCTCAGAGTATATCTTAAGGCCGATAAGGTCAGTAATCTGATTCTTCATACTCCATTGACATTTATAT
>NZ_DATMYY010000073.1:0-23282 GCF_035560735.1 Methanospirillum sp. | reverse complement strand
ATTATATTATTATTAATTAATTCTCGATCTAACCAGAATTCGTGCCTGAATTTGTTGCGGATGTTTCTGTAATATGTCCGAAACATTCCGAAGATATGGCATATCTCTCCCTCATCATGATCACCGGGATAATGAGTATCATCATAGAGGGACGAGTCATCCTTGTCAAGTCAGGATCATCTCAACTTTCCGGCATCGTTCACCCCAGGAATATGCCTTTTATCTCTGGTGTCAAGATATCGCTCCACTCTCATCAACGGTAAGCGTTCAGCCACAGATATCAGAACCATATTCCAGGCTTCAACCTTCACTCGCTGATGCTAGGTCAAAGTGGTATGATGCTATACATGGATTACACGTAATATCTCAAAAAAAGGTCAGCAACGAAATACTCGTTGTTACAATGCATCGATCGGGAATTGAACCCGAGCTATTGGCTTGGAAGGCCAAAGTCATGCCTCTAGACCATCGATGCAGATGCTTTACAGAGTGGGCTCTCTCTCTTTTTATACTTATCTGTAATATCTGGGGAGATTCTGAAATATTCCAGGGATAAAGGTACAGTATGTCTGTCCACGCTGTGCTTTTGGACATTGATGGAACCCTGCTTACAGGTATGGACCCACTTCCAGGTGCTGCTGAAACTATTGGATTTTTACAAAAGCAGAATATCCCGTACCGGTTTATCTCTAATGGAACTAGACGGGCAAAAAAGACAGTTCTTGAAAAACTTAAGCGTCTGAATCAACCGATCCGGGAGGATCAAATCTTTACTCCTGCAGGTGCCGCGATACAATACCTTCTGAGCCAGGGCATCTCATCATGTACACTCCTATCTACTGAAGATCTTAAGGATGACTTTCATAAGGCAGGGATCTCCCTGGTCCATAACGCACAAGTAGTAATTATTGCAGATGCCGGGGATGCATTCACCTACCAGTCTATGAATCAGGTTTTTCGGCAGGTTATTGGTGGCGCTGACCTGATTGCCCTGGAGAAAGACCGGTACTGGATGGACCGTGACGGTCTTTCTCTTGGCGCAGGGCCGTTTGTTGATGCTCTTGAATATGCTTCAGGAAAGACTGCACTCCTTATGGGAAAACCATCATTGCATTTTTTCAGTGAGACATTATCCAGCATGGATGTAGAACCAGGGAACACCTTGATGGTTGGAGATGATATTCTAACAGATATCGGGGGTTCTATGGCATGTGGTATCAAAGGAGTACTTGTCCAGACCGGCAAATTCAATGAAGATGTTCTTGTAAAATCCCTTGTCAAGCCGACTCATATCATCAAGTCAATAGCAGATCTCCCAGAATTGATCCGAGAACCATGAATGACAATCAGGTATGTTATTACCCCATGCCTCTCAGAACAAGAATGATTAGATTGTTCAGTTCTCCCTTCACGAACAAAATCTGAATTATTATTCACCTTCGGAGGATTATGCCTGAAAAATTACAGATGACGGATCTCTCGCCTGAAGATAAGAAGCGCCTTGCTCTTACCGGTCTGGAAGTTGATATGAAGAACCGTTCTGGAAGTTTCTTTCAGAAGGATCAGGATGTCTGCCATGTTACCTCTGACTGTGATGGAATTGAGTTCCTTACTCTCGGAAAAGCTCTAGAGCAGTACCCCTGGGTAGAGGAATATGTCTGGCGTGCAGTATCAAAGGATAAAGATAAATTCACCCGCTATGTTGCCGCCCAGAAAGACCCGCGTGGTTTTGTCATTATTGCAAAGAAAGGAACCAGGAGTGTTTATCCACTTCAGGCCTGCCTGCTCATGTCAGACTCCCCGGTGCAACATGTGCACAATATCATAATCGCAGAAGAAGGATCAGAACTCCATATCATATCTGGATGTACATCAGCATCAGCACGGAGCAGCGGAACTCATATCGGGGTTACTGAGTTCTATGTTGGTAAAGGAGCGAAAGTCACTTCAACCATGATCCATAATTGGGGGAAAAATATTGCTGTCTATCCCCGGAGTGCCTCAATCGTGGAAGAAAATGGGGTATTCCTCTCCAATTATGTCTGCATGGAACCAGTCAGGAAGATTCAGATGTCACCAGTATGTCATCTGATGGGAGAAAATGCGGTTGGGAGATTTTCTAGTGTTGTGGTTGCTCCTCCAGGATCTCATCTGGACCTGGGATCCACTGTGAATCTGAATGCACGAGGAACCAGTGCTGAACTTCTCACCCGTGCAATTACTACCGGTGGCCTCATCTACTCCCGTGGAATGATACAGGGAAAAGTCAAAGGAACCCGTGGACATATTGAGTGTAAGGGACTCATCCTGAAGGATGGAATCATTCATGCCATCCCTGAGATCAGGGGAGAAGTGGTCGATACTGAGCTCTCACATGAGGCTGCGGTTGGAAAGATTGCAAAAGATGAGATTGAGTATCTGATGGCACGAGGACTTGATGAAGAGACTGCAACGGCCACCATCATCAGGGGTTTCCTTGATGTCAAAGTTGATGGTCTCCCTGATGTACTTCAGGATCAGATCAATGCAGCCATTGATGCTGCAGAAAAGTCAGGATTTTAACCATGAATCTGGATCGGGCTGATGAACGTAGAATGATGGTTCAGACCCAGATCCTTTCACGGGGAGTAAAAAACAAGCGGGTGCTCAGAGCCATGGAAATGGTACCCCGGCATTTTTTTGTGCCTGAAGAATTTGCTGGTGTTGCATATCACGATCACCCGATTCCAATTGGTCATGATCAGACCATCTCTCAACCCTACATTGTTGCCAGGATGACCGAACTCCTGGCACCAGAAGAGGGTGACATCATTCTTGAGATTGGGACCGGAAGCGGATATCAGGCAGCAGTCCTTTCTGCCATGGGCGCCCGGGTGATAAGTCTTGAGCGGATTGTAGAACTCGTTGATGGTGCCCTGTCCAATCTTCAGAAGGCCGGTGTGGGCAATGTCTCTGTGTTCGTAAGCGACGGCACCCTTGGGTGGGAAAATATGGCTCCTTATGATGGCATAATCATCACGGCTGCCACTCCTGCAGTGCCATCCATACTCATTGAGCAACTCGCTGTTAATGGCAGGATTGTAGCACCGGTTGGGCCGCAGCACATGCAGGTACTCGTCCGTCTTACCAGGAGCACTGAAGGGATTCGAAGAGAGGAATATGATGGGGTCAGGTTTGTCCCCCTGATTGGCAGGAATAGCTGGAACTCATAGGAGTTCTCTTCATCTTCAAGATCCAATCCACTTATTATTCCAAATCTCAAGCAGTTGGAGATTCTATGCATATCATAAAAAAAGCAGTAAATCAGATCGAATCAATGGTGGAAGACTGTGGTATCTCTGATAATCCTGTTATACTTGAGCAGGAGAATGAGGTTGTCAGGTGTGCGTATGAGCAGGGTGCCCTGATCAGGGTTACATTTGGTGGCAGATCTGCTGGCATTGCAACCGATGATCCAGTTCGGACAACAACCAAGCCTTCCTTTATGTTCGGTGCAACACTTGGAAAGCCGGCTTTGCGATCTGCGGCTGCTGGTATTCTGAATGCTCTGACCGGATTTCTGTGTACATCACGCCGTCTTCATGCCTGTCTTCCAGAAAATCATACAACATGTATCAGAGAGCTTGAAGATCTCATAACCGGGAAGAAGATCTGGTGCTGTGGAGGGATGAAACAGATCCGTGACCGTTTCTCATCACAGATTGTGAATACCCCAGAAGAAGCAGATCTGATCCTGGTCTCATCAGATGGGATGATAAGTGATGAGAATGGGATAATTCCCGAAGAGCCTGGTGAAAGATATTTGTTTATCGGGCCCTCAACTGCCGGTGTTGTGGTTCTCACTCATGGCTGTCACTTTTGCCCGTATGGCAGGACGAATATCTAAAGGATAGACCGCGTACTAATCAGTACTATGCTCTTCGGCTCGTCAGGGATCCGTCGTCTTTATGATCAGGATCTGCTCAGTCTTGCCATGCAGGTAGGAATGGCAGTAGGTGGCAGGGCTGATCAGGTTCTGGTTGGAATGGATAGCAGGACAACTGGTCCTGCTCTGTCCAGTTCCTTCATTGCCGGAATATGTAGCACCGGTGCCAAAGCACTTCAAGGTGGAATCGCACCAACTCCATCAATTGCATATTGTTGCCGATCATTCCAGGCAGCCTGCATGGTCACGGCATCACACAATCCTGAACCATATAATGGATTAAAACTCTTCAACCCTGATGGTTCCTCATTTCAGGCACTTCAGCAGGATGAGATCGAGGATGCTATCAGTGATATCAGGGTAGCAGACTGGTTATCACAAGGGGAGGTAATGAAATATGATCCACTCACTCCTCATCGTGATGCGATTCTTAATGAGATTGATGTAAAAAAAGATCTCCCTGTCATTCTTGATTGTGGCAACGGTGCAGGTTCTGTTCTGACTCCTCACCTGTTATCTGATGCCGGCGCATCAGTTACAGCAGTTAATGCCAATCCATCTGGTACTTTCTCAAGGCCCTCTGAACCGCTTGTTGAGAATCTCCCCTACCTCACCGCCCTAATGAAGAAGGTTAATGCCCGATGTGCTGTTGTTCATGACGGGGATGCAGACCGGATGATGGCCTTTGACAATACAGGAACCTACATTCCGGGTGATCTACTCCTTATCCTCTTTGCAAAGTACCTTGGATCCAAACGGGTGGTAACTACCTACGATGCCTCAATGGCAGTTGAAGAGATTGCTGAAGTGAGAAGGACACCGGTGGGTGATGCTTTTGTATCTGAACAATTGGTACAGTGGGGAGACTTCGGGGGAGAACCTTCTGGAGCATGGATCTTCCCTCAAATCTCATACTGCCCTGATGGCCCCTTTGCAGCAGGACTCTTCTGTGAAATGGCAGGGGAGTGGAATATTGCTGAAGAAATTGCCTCAATCCCAAAGTATCCAATTATCAGGCGCTCTCAACAATTCCCTCAGTCACATGAAATACTGTATGCACTCGGAGCAGCTAACCCCACCGATGGTCTTCGTCTTGAAGAAGATGATGGCTGGTGTCTGGTAAGGGCGAGTGGGACTGAACCAAAAATCCGTTTCACAGCTGAAGGCCGTACTTTGGATGATGCCAGGCGGATGCTTGAAAGAGGTGAAGAGATGGTCAGACTGGCACTGAGAGGTGATGCCTGATGGTTGAATGTGTGATACTTGCTGCCGGTGAAGGAAAACGCATGAGGCCGCTCACTGGTTCACGACCTAAGGTGATGATCCCTGTTGCAAACCAGCCTATGCTTGAGCATCTGATCAATGCTATCCGGGATTGTGGCATTAATGAATTCATTCTTGTTGTTGGATATCAGGAGGCAGCAGTCAGGCATCACTTCGGTGATGGTTCAGACTTCGGAGTTTCAATCAGATATGTAACTCAGAAACGCCAGCGTGGGACCGGGGATGCAGTATTGAATGTCCTATCGCATGTAAACGGCGAATTTCTGCTTCTGAACGGGGATATGATCCTCTCCCGTGAAGATATCAAGGCTGTCCTTTCAAGTCCTTCCCCGGCTCTTGGGATCTGCAAATCTGATCATCCCCAGGATTTTGGTGTTGTTACGGTTACTGATGGGATCATCACCGGACTTGAAGAGAAGAGTGAAAATCCGAAAAGCAGTCTGATCAACGCAGGATTGTACCTGTTTAATTCTGATATATTCACTCATCTCAAAAAGATAACTCCGTCTCCTCGAGGGGAACTGGAACTCACCGATGCATTACTCCCATACATCAAATTGGGTTCGCTGCATGCAGTCATGCTCTCTTCGTGGGCAGATATGGGATCCCCCTGGGATCTGTTGACCGCAAATGAAGTTCTTCTCGGTTCTCTTTCATCCTGCATTGAAGGCGAAATTGAGGAAGGCGTCGTACTCAAAGGTGCTGTACAGGTTGGAAAAGGAACTGTGGTAAAGGCCGGGACATACATCGAGGGTCCTTGTGTTATTGGAAAGGGCTGCAGGATTGGCCCTCATGCATATATCAGGGGAGCCACCGCTATCGGAGATAACTGTCACATCGGTCACAGCATAGAACTAAAAAATTCTATCGTGATGAATAATTCGAATATTCCCCATTTTAATTATGTTGGTGATAGTGTCATTGGAAGTGGCTGTAATTTTGGAGCTGGGACAAAGATTGCAAATCTTCGCCATGACAAGAAGTGTATTTCAGCCGGTGGGGTAGACACCAGGAGAAAGAAGTTTGGAGCGGTCATTGGTGATGATGTGATGTTTGGTATCAACTGCTCGGTAAATGTGGGTGCTATCATTGGTAACCGGTGCCGGATTGCTCCACACTGCTTTGTAAGTGGTGTCATTGCTGATAATTCGGTGGTGAAACGATGAGTGTGCAGGCTGTAATCCTGGCAGCTGGGGAGGGGACCAGGATCAGACCTTTGACCCAGAACCGGCCAAAGGCATTGATTCCTGTTGCAAATCGACCGATTCTTGAGCATCTCATCGAATCCCTGCTTTCCTGCGGGGTTCGCGATATTATTGTGGTTGTCGGGTACCGCAAAGAACAAGTGATGAGGCATCTAATCCATCTTCCGGTAGAGGTCCGGGTTGTTGAGCAGACGCATCAGATCGGCACCGGTCATGCACTCAATTGTGCACGGGATCTGATAACTGATGATCTACTGGTACTCCCTGGTGACAATTACATTGATCCGGTATCTCTGAAAGAGGTACTTAAGATCAAGAATTCAATGCTCATCACAACTCATCAGCACCCATCAAATTTCGGGGTGGTAGATGTCAAAGATGGTGTTGTTCTGGGCATTGTTGAAAAGCCGGTTCATGCGAAAAGAATGACCGTTAGTTGTGGTGTATACCATCTGGAGAAATCTTTTCTTGCAGGGATGAATGATAACCAACTCTCTGACGCTGTAAATGGTTTGATCTCACAAGGAGCCTCTATAACAGCAGTACCTGCGCATGAGTGGCAGGATGCAGTCTATCCCTGGGATCTCATCTGTATGAATGAGAGGCTTTTAAGAAATATCTCCCCCTCTTGTGCAGGAACTTTAAGTGCAAGTGCGATCATCGAAGGCACGGTAGCAATTGGAAAGGGATCTGTTATCAGTCCTTACTGCACGATCAAAGGGCCAGTGGTTATCGGTGAAGATTGTGTGATCGGACCTCATGTGGTGATCAACCCTGGTACCAGTATTGCATCACGGGTAGTCATTGAACCCTTTACAGTAATTGGAAATTCACTGGTAATGGACGACTGCAATATTGGTTCTCACTCAAAAATTAGCTCTGCAGTGCTGGGCGAAGCATGTACGATAGGTGAGCATACAATAATTACTGCAGGAACTGGTTTTCTTGAGATTGGAAAGGAGGCTATTCATTCATCCTGTGGTGTTATCATGGGCAATGGTGTCTTTTCTTCGCCATTGGTAATCTATGAAAACAGTATCATCGGCAATGATTGTCATATCGATGCCCGCAATGGTCTCCGGCTTCGGTCAAAAAATATCCCAGACCGTACACGGGTGATGTGACGTGTGTGGGATAGTCGGATATATAGGGTACAGACAGGCTGCTCCGGTACTGCTGGATGGACTGAAACAGCTGGAGTACAGGGGGTATGACAGTTACGGAATTGCTACCAGTTCAGAAGGACTCTTTATCCACAAAAAAAAAGGGAAGGTATCAGACTTCTCACCTGATGAAGCCGACCTTCCCGGAACCTGTGGTATTGGACATACCCGCTGGGCAACTCATGGGATTCCCTCTGATATCAATGCTCATCCTCATTCTGATTGTCATGAGGGAATAGCAATTGTCCATAATGGCATCATTGAGAATTATGCTCACCTCAAACGCGAACTTCTTGCAAAGGGCCACATTTTTAGATCAGAAACTGATACTGAAGTTATTCCCCATCTCCTGGAAGATCAGAACCAGGGAGATCTTCTCAATGCGATGCAAAAGATTGTTCAAGACCTTGAAGGTTCATATGCAATCCTGGCAATCTCTCGTGATTGTGACAGACTTATCGCAGTGAAAAATCGCAGTCCACTTGTCCTCGGTATTGGAGATAATGAAGTTTTTGCTGCTTCTGACATCACACCTCTCCTTGAATTTACGAACCGGGTGATCTACCTTGAGGATGGAGATATCGCAGAGATTAGTGCAGATGGGTATTCTATTTATCAGAATTCAGTCCGAGTCAGTCGTGAGATTCACGAGATAGAGTGGACACCAGAAGCCGTTCAGAAAGGTGGATTTCCGCACTTCATGATTAAAGAGATCTTTGAACAACCTGAGGTCATCAACCGTGCTCTTCATTCTCTGACTCTTCATTCTATTCCTGAGTTTCTTTATGATGCCAGATCTATCACTCTTGTTGCTTGTGGCAGTTCGTATCATGCCGGTTTGATCTTCAGATATCTTGCAGAATCATCATGTGGCATTCCAGTGAGGGTTGAGTTGGGATCTGAATTTAAATACAGTTCAGTTCCACTCACTGATGTCATCATCGGCATATCACAGTCAGGCGAGACTGCTGATACATTGTCAGCAATTCATAAAGGTAACTGTAATAATATCCAGACTGTTGCAGTGACAAACGTTCTGAACAGTTCAATAACCCGGTACGCAAATGCAACTATCCTGATGCAGGCAGGGCCTGAGATCAGTGTTGCAGCAACCAAATCATTTATTGCGCAACTGGGAGTTCTTTTACAGGTTGTAAACATTTTGTCTGGCGGGATGTGTGATGAAACTCTTTCCCATGCCGGGGTAGCCATTGAAAAAGTTCTCCTCCTGAATATGGAAGATGCGGTGACTCTCTGTTTCAAAACCCAACATCTCTTTTATGTGGGAAGAGGGCCTTTCTATCCGGTTATGATGGAAGGGGCATTGAAGATGAAAGAGATCTCATATATCCACGCTGAAGCATATGCTGCCGGTGAGATAAAGCACGGACCATTCTCTCTCTTATCTTCTGAGACACCAGTTGTGGCAATCTGTCTTCCCGGACCTTCTTACGCGGTAATGCTGGGTAATCTCAAAGAGATGAAAACAAGGGGAACGCCCATTATTGCAATAGGATACGGTGATGATACTGAGCTTTTTGAACTGGCTGATGTTGTTATTCCACTTGATGAAGATCAGTTGTACCTGCAAATCGTTGCTGCGACAGTAATTTTGCAGATGCTTGCGTATTACACTGCTTCCCGTCTTGGACGAGAGATTGATAAACCACGAAATCTGGCTAAAAGTGTGACCGTCGAATAATATATCAAATTTCTAAAATTCTATGAATCAAAGAACTGTAGTAGTTGTCGGCCCTTCTCCCCGTTTTCTTTCAGGTATTAGTTATTATACACTCCGCCTTTCCAATGCACTTGCTGACCATAGGCAGGTTACCAGTCTTCTCTTCAGATATATGCTTCCCCAGCGACTCTTTCCAGGTTGGAAGAGAGTTGGAACTGACCTGACATCCCTGAAATATAGTGAGAAGATAAGGGTTCGCGAAACTCTGGACTGGTACAATCCTTTAACCTGGATACAGGCATCACATGAGTTTAGGGATGCTGATGTAATCATCCTTGAGTGGTGGACATCAAGTGTTGCACATATGTTTCTGGCACTGCTCCTCATGAATATAAAAAAGATACCGGTAATTATTGAGTTTCATGAGGTTGTAGATCCTCTTGAATTTTCTTTTGCCCCCATCCGCATATATGCCCGGCTGATGGGCCGGCTGATAAGACGGATGGCCTGCAGGTATATTGTCCATTCTGAACATGACAGGCACCTCATCTCTACTCATTACCGGATTCCTGAAAGTCGCATCGGGGTGATTCCTCATGGGCTCTATGATCAGTACCCCATACATGATCAAAAAGATTCCAAGAGGTCTCTTATGGTGTCTGATTATTTTATTTTCCTGTTTTTCGGGTTAATCCGTCCATATAAAGGTGTTATTCACCTGATTCATGCTTTTGAGATGCTCCCTGAAGCCATAAAGAATAATTCTTTCCTCTACATCGTGGGAGAAGTATGGGAAGATCATGCATCAATAGATGCAGCTCAAACATCTCCTGTATCTGACCGGATACGACTTTTAAACAAGTATGCATCAGACGGTGAAATTCCGGTTTATTTCTCGGCTGCTGATGCTCTGGTTCTCCCTTATACTCGTGCCTCACAAAGCGGCGTAGCCCATATCGGGATATCCTACGGTCTTCCAATTATTGCATCAAAGGTAGGAGGGCTTGCTGAGAGTTTATCCGGATACGGGGGGACAACTTTTGTGCAACCTGAAGATGAGAGGGAGCTGGCTCATGCAATGGAGCAGGTGCACTCTGTGGGATATCAACGATATCAGGTGCCTTCGGAACTGAATTGGGATAGTATAGCCCGAAAGTATGAAAAAGAGATTTCTTTCATACAAAGCAAGGAGTGAACATGAGAATAGCGATTCTTTCGTGTCTTGATTTCAGTGTTCCAGGAGGTGCTGAGAGGTTTTTTATTGATATGGCTATGGCTCTGGATGCAACAATTGTATGTCTTAGTTATAACCCCTCTTTAGGAGACTGCTACCCCCTGGCAAAAGATGTAAAATTTCATGCTCTCAATGTTTCCTTGCCCAATGAGCCCCTGAAGCAGGTATTCGGAATGCGCCTTTTTCGCTCTTTAAAACTGGATTATGACTTTTTTATCGCTACCGATGATATGGCTTTGCGGTTCATCTCCAATGGCAGGCCGCATTGTTATATTATGCTAACACCCCGCAGGGCTCTCTATGATATGTATTATCAGACTATCGCCGATCTTTCTCTTTCTAAGAAATTGATCTATGTACCTGTTTTGTCACTTTTCCGTTTCCTGGATCGCAGGTTTGTCATGAAGAATGTGTCTCATATTGCAGGTATCTCTCATAATGTAAGAAACCGGATATGGAGGACATATCAGCGTCAGGCGTATGTTCTATATCCTCCAATTCATCTCGAGAACTACCATAATCGCGGGTATGGAGATTACTGGTTATCTGTTTCCAGAATTGACAAGTGGAAACGGGTAGAAAATCTTATAGAAGCCTTCAGGGAGATGCCAGATAAGAAACTGAAAATTGCAGGGAAGATTTATCCCTCATTTAAGCATCTGACATCATCAGCTCCGCCCAATGTTGAGTTTCTGGGTGCTGTCACAGATTATGATCTTATTACACTGTACAGTAATTGCCGTGGATTTGTGACCATGGCAATTGATGAGGATTACGGGCTTACTCCTCTTGAAGCAATGGCCTGTGGCAAACCGGTAGTCGCTGCAAAAGAGGGCGGATACCTTGAGACTGTTGTTGATGGGCACACAGGTCTGCTGGTATCGCCCGATCCTTTCTCCATCAGGGATGCGGTCTGTCGCATAGATAAAAATCCTGAACTGTATGAAAAAGCCTCATGGGTCCAGGCTGCACGGTTTGATTACAAGTTATTTAAAGAACAAATATCCACGTATGTGCATACGCTGGCAGGAGCATGAGGATAATACCAATACAACTTTTTGATCAGTCTTTACGGCTGGAGTCAGGGTAATCATGGAGTGGGATGATACTCATGTTCTTATCACCGGGGTCAGCGGGTTTGTTGGTTCATACCTGGCCCGAGAGCTTGTTGATAAGGGAGCAAATGTGTATGGGCTTATTCGCCGCCGGGCTGATGGGACCATTCCAAAAAATATTTCGAACAAAAAAATTGAGAATGCTATACATTTTGTTGAAGGAAGTCTTGAAGATCTCCCGGGGCTTGCTCATGCAATGGATGCTGCAGAGCCGGATTATATCTTCCATCTGGCAGCTCAGTCGTTTGTTCCCCGTTCAATATCACACCCCCTTGAAACTGCCCAGATAAACTGCATCGGGACGATCAACCTTCTTGAAGCGGTCAGGCAGAAAGAGGTTGATCCGGTGATGGTCTTTGCCGGTACAAGCGAAGAGTACGGGCTAGTTATCAGTTCTGAAGAGCAGTATGCTTCTCTAATAGAGAAATATCACACAATTTTTCCCGATCCTTCCCGGATACCCGAACTTCCGATATCAGAAAGCAATCCCTTCAGACCCATGTCCCCATATGCAGCCAGTAAAGTGTATGGCGAGATCCTTTTCAGAAACTATTACCAGACCTATGGTCTGAAGGGTATGGTTTCCCGCTCTTTTAATCATGAAGGTGCAGGGAGGGGTGACCAGTTTGTCACCTCTGTTATAACAAGGCAGGTCACTCAGTTGAAATGTGGAGAAACTGACCAGATATCAATAGGGAACGTGAATGCCTGTAGAGACTGGTCACATATTGATGATATCATTGAGGGTTATCAGATTATAGCACAAAAAGGGCAGCATGGTGATGTTTACAATGTGGGCTCTAACCGGACAACATCAGTATTGAGCTATCTCCTTATGAGTATTGAGGCTTCAGGCCATAAGGTCAGGGAGATTAGTACTATTAATTCTGATAAAGTTGTAAACGACCCTCTGAAGCCAGATATGTCCTCTGTGTTTGGTACTAATTTTGAGAAGCCAAAGATCGATCAGATGATACTGTCCGATGAGATCACTTTTGGCATTGAAGATGAAGGGCTCCGTGTCAGGACAGACGGGCCTGATATCATGATCCGGTTTGATCCGAGCCGGTTCCGGCCCTCTGAAGTTCCCATCCTCTTCTCTGATATAACAAAAGTGAAAAAACTGGGTTATCAGGTCAGGTACCAGGTCCGGGATATCATTCGTGATCAAATGAACTTCTTTATGGATGCCGAGAACCGGTGTGTGCTTGCCGGTTCAGAATGTGAGAGTAGATCGCAGGAGAAAAAGATATGAATCTTACTAATTTCAAAGATCCGCGTGTCCTCATTATTGGAGGGGCACTTGCACTCATTTCATTGTTCTCCCTGTTAATCCGGATTATTCCGGTCTTCTCAGGGAATACTGATGTTCTCTCAAATGTGGGTATGGATGATCCCACCTACCAGCTCAGACGGGTTGAATTGTGCATGGCCAATTTCCCGAACATTGCCTGGTTTGACCCGATGACGTATTTCCCGGATGGCCAGCCGATGCACTGGGGTCCGCTCTTCCCGCTGATAAGCAGTGCAGTCTGCCTGCTTTTTGGTGCCCATGCCCGTCCTGACATCATATCTATCTGCCTTCTCATTCCTTGTGTGATGGCAGCGCTTCTTGTCCCGATTGTGTTTTTCCTGGTGAGAATGGTTGCGGATTGGAAGGCTGGCCTTGTTGCTGGTTTCTTTATTGCGATATGTCCCGGGCAGTTCTTCTTCAGATCCTATTACGGATATTTTGATCATCATATCGGGGAGGTATTATTCAGTACACTCTTCTGCCTTGGTTACCTGTGGGCAGTTGTTTACTGTCGCAAACATCCGGTTGATATTGAAAACAGGGAAACCTGGAAGATACCGGCGATACTGGGTCTCCTTTGCGGTGTATTGTATGTACTCGGGCTTGCCCTGATGCCGACCATGATCCTCTTTGCTCTGCTGGTCGGGATGTTTACTCCGGTATGGTTTATCATCCAGCGCTATATTGGCCATCTTGGGGCATCAGCACTCGTGGTAAATACAACAACTTTCCTTGTTGCAATTATTGGATTTCTCATAATTGGGGTTCATGGTGAAGGTGGATTAAACTACTATACAACCGGACATCTGGTTGCATATGCCCTTATCATCCTTGGGACCTGGGTTCTCTTCGGGTTCTCATGGTTTCTCCGCGAACGTCCATTCTCACATTATATTTTTTCCCTGGTCGGAGTGACAGTCGCTGGGATTATTCTCTTTGCATTGCTCTCTCCTGAATTATTTAATTACCTTCTTGCAAATGCCAATGCATTCTTTGGCCAGGAGATCCACTGGAAGACAATTCAGGAAGCAAGACCCTGGACATTTGATGATGCATGGCGGACCTTCCAGTACAGTCTGATTCTGTTTGTGATCGGTATTGTGGTCCTCCTGAATAAACTGAGAAAAGAACTCTGCCCGTCATATCTTTTCATTCTGATCTGGTCTGTTGTTGTCCTCTATGCAACAATGCAGCATATCAGGTACGAATATTATCTGGCTGTCCCTGCCGCTATTCTTGGTGGGATTTCAATTGGGTATGGGATCGATCTTGTCAGGAGAGTCCCTGCCCAGGTAAAAGAGGAGCCACCAGTACATTCCAAAGGAGGAAAACAGAAAGATCAGACACATGCAAAGAAAACATCCGGGAAACAGGCTACGGTTTCAACCGGGAGCATGATCTTTCTGGTGGTAGTGGTTCTCCTTGGAGCACTCTTTACCTACAACTCTATCGGGCGCGATCTTGCAATAGGTCAGTTTAGCCTGAACCCTGACTGGCGGGAAACAACAGACTGGATGGGGAATAATACTCCTGATACTGGTGTTGATTACTTCAAGATTTATCAGAAAGAGGGATGGCAGCCCCCAGCCCAGGCATATGGTGTAATGTCATGGTGGGATTATGGTCATATTATCACCTATCTCGCAAAGCGAATGCCCAATGCGAACCCGTTCCAGTATGGTGTTGCCGGGGACTATGGAGCAGCCCGGTTCTTTATCACTACAAATGAATCAGTGGCATCTGGTATTCTTGATCACCTGAAAACAAAGTATGTGGTCACTGATTACGAGATGGATACCGGGAAGTTCTGGGCGATGGCAACCTGGGATAATCCAGATCTCGGAGCATCACCATACCAGCGGAACTTCATTCTTCCCAACCCGGATAACCCAAATACTGGTCAGAACTTCCCGTTCTTTATGGAACCATACTATCAGACGATGATCTCGAAGCTCCACAACTTTGATGGTTCCATGACCCAGCCGGGGCAGGTGCATTATATTCAGTACATGAAACCTGAATATTCAAAAACAAGCGATCCTGTGATTGTTAATGGATCTCAGGTTCCATACGAAGCCGGATCTGCAATGCTGGAGAATTCCAAGTCAACGGTGGGTCCTGAGTACGAGACCGCTCTTGTGAATTACGTGTACACTGAGCCTGTCTCAAAAATTCCTGCGCTTCAGCATTACCGGCTGGTTCATGAGTCTCCCACAAGAGCATCTCCAGAGAGTCTGCCTGATGTCAGGTATGTGAAAGTCTTTGAGTATGTTCCCGGAGCTGTCATTCATGGTGATGGCATCATTGAAATTCCGGTCAAAACCAATACCGGACGAACGTTTGTCTATAGACAGGAGAGTGTCAACGGAACATTCACAGTCCCATACCCAACAAATGCAAAGGTTGGGGATGTTACAACTCAGGGGCCATACCGTAACACCGCAACCGGGAAGGAGTACCAGGTTACTGATGATCAGATCCAATCTGGATCTATCGTCTCGTGATTGTAGGAACCCTTAAGTGATTGGAAAAGAAGGATGGATGTATGAATACGGTAGTGGATATTGGATCGTCTGTGCGGTATCCCCGGACCGGAACCACAGGAACAGTAGTAAGAATTGAAGAGAGAAGTGGGCATTCCTTTGCAGAACTTGACAGCACCGGAATGCTTTACCGGACTGACCTGCTTGTGCCTGCTATTCTCATTGAAAAGGTTGTCAGGACTGAAGATCTCAAGGAAGAACTCATGCAGGTTGAGAAAGAACGGTCTGATCCACGTGATCAGTCATTCCAGGAACTTCCCAATCTTGATAGCGCATGTAATGGGGCCGGATAACTTCTTCTCTCTATAGGCTCCATCTCTTTCGGGTCTTATTCTGGAAATCTGCATTATATGTCATGCTCACGTATAAGTATCAATCTGTTCAAATTGGTAAGGAGGTTTGATTACTGGTGCCAGAGGAAATAATACCGAGTACAAATATCGGCGTTGTCGGGCATGTGGATCATGGAAAGACCACACTCGTCAACGCACTAACAGGCGTCTGGACCGACCGGCATAGCGAGGAGATGAAACGCGGAATCTCCATCCGGCTCGGATATGCAGACGCTGTCTTTTACAAGTGCAAGAAATGTCCCGGACCTGAAGGGTTTACAACCAAGCCTGAGTGTCCACGCTGTGGAGGAGAGGCTGAACCTGTTCGTGCTGTATCATTTGTGGATGCTCCTGGTCACGAGACCCTGATGGCCACGATGCTGTCTGGATCTGCCCTCATGGACGGGGCTATGCTTGTGATCTCAGCAGCCGAACACTGTCCGCAACCCCAGACCAAAGAACATCTGATGGCACTGGAACTGGTCGGGATAAAGCGGATAGTCATCGTCCAGAATAAAATTGATGTTGTTACCCAGAAGGATGCTGTTCGTAATTACGAAGAAATAAAGGCATTCGTGAAAGGTACCATCGCAGAAAACGCACCAATCATTCCTGTATCAGCCCAGAAAGATATCAATGTCTGGGCACTTCTTCAGGCTCTTGATGAGACAATTCCAGAGCCATCACGTAAACCAGAAGCAGATCCGATCATGTTGATCGCACGATCCTTCGATGTAAATAAACCCGGGTGCAGCTGGAAAGATGTCAAAGGCGGTGTAGTTGGCGGCTCACTTATCAGGGGTATCATCAATGACGGTGATGAGATCGAGATCAGACCTGGTATTCAGAGTCAGGTAGAGAATAAGATCCGTTGGGATCCAATCGTCACCAAGGTAACTGAGATTCACAAAGGGCAGAAGAAAGTTCATATTGCAACACCCGGTGGTCTCCTTGCTATCGGTACCAAACTCGACCCCGCCATTACCAAAAGTGATATGCTCTCCGGGCAGGTGCTTGGGCATGTAGGGAAACTTCCACCAGTCTGGGACAAGATGTGGTTCTCAGTGCGACTCATGGAACGGGTTGTCGGAGCAAACAGTGAGCTCGATATCGAACCTCTCAAGGCACGCGAACCTCTGATGCTCTCAGTCGGCACCGCTGTTACTGTTGGGCTTGTTACCAATACCAAGAAAGATGCTGCCGAGGTTACGCTCAAGAGACCTGTCTGTGCGGAGATTGGATCACCAATCGCTATCAGCCGGCAGGTCGGAGGGAGATGGCGTCTGATCGGAATGGGTATGCTGATCGAGTGACCGTTCTGATAGATACAAACGCATTTCTTATGACCTCCCAGTTCAGGATTGATCTGCTCGAAGAGCTCAAATGGATGATGGGGGTCACGCAGCCATGTGTTCCGGATGTTGTGATTCGTGAACTTGAAGGGCTTGCCCGTGGCAGGGGTAACGATGCGTCTGCAGCCCGTCTTGGTCTTCGGTTTGCACAGTTCTGCACTGTTGTGCCGATGGATGGAGAAGAAGGTGAGCGGGTTGATGACCGGATTTTTTCGTATGCCCGGAGAGAGCGATGCAGGGTTGTAACCAATGATCGTGATCTCAGGAACCGGTTGCTGAATGAAGGCTTAGAAGTAATTTCGATGAAAGGGAAGCAGAAGTTAGAGATCATAAGGAGATAGAGATGTATTACAGACTGAAGATGTTTGATAAGGTCAGGGTTCCTCCAAACCGGCTCGGTGAGGATCTTGAGACCGTCATTCTGGATGTACTCCAGGAGCAGCTTGAGGGGAGTATCGACAAGGAGATTGGAATCTTCATTGCCGTGACCAAAGTGGCCCGGATTGGTGAAGGAGAGATGATTCCGGGTGATGGGGCGGTCTTTTACGATGTTGATTTTGAAGGACTTGCAATCAGGCTTACCCTGCAGGAGATCATTGAGGGTATTGTTGTTGAGACAACAAGTTTCGGTGCATTCATAAGCCTCGGCCCGATTGATGCAATGCTTCATGTCAGTCAGATCTCTGATGAATACATCAGTTATGATGAGAAGAATTCCCAGCTCATCTGCCAGGATTCAAATCGCCATATCGGTGTTGGTGATGTTGTCAGAGCACGTGTTGTAACTCTCTCTTTGAGTGAGCGTGAACCACGTGAGAGTAAAATCGGTCTTACCATGCGACAGGCAGGCCTTGGCAGCCTTGTGTGGCTTGATGAGGACATGAAGGCCGAACAGAAAGAAAAAGAAACTGGCGGAGCTGCCTGATTATGGCCGCGACAAAGAAGAAACAGTTGTCTGTATGTCGCGAATGCCACAGGGTGGTTGAAGGATCTTCCTGCTCTATCTGCGGCACAAACAACCTTACCACTGACTGGACCGGGTACCTGGTTATTATCGATCCTGAACATAGCGATGTTGCTAAACGAATGAATATCACCCTCCCTGGGAGATATGCGCTTAAGGTCCGCTAATGTTAAAACTCCCCGAAGATCAGCGGCATCTTTTTACTCGACCTTTCGGCACCCTCTATCCCTCTCTTGATCCAGTTCTTCCGCTTCTGAGCGGGAAACTTTTTTACAGTGTGGGCGATGTGGTAACCGAGCATCTTCTTCTGGCAGGATCTCCTCCTGTCATTGCCATTATAGATGGTCAGACCATGCGGCGTCCTCATAATGGTGTTGAAATTCCAGAGTATCAGATAATCAATGTGAAAAATCCTGCAGGATGTATCAGCGATGAACTCATCCAGGCAACGAAAGATGCTGTTAATTCAGGCAGAATTGTAATACAGGTATCGGGGGAAGAGGATCTTGCGGTACTTCCTCTTGCTCTGGTATCTCCAATAAACTCCCTGATCCTTTATGGACAGCCCGGAGAAGGTGTCGTAGTTCTGGAAATTTCACCGCAGGTGCGCGAACAAGCCCTGGCTTTTCTAGAAAAATTTGAGAGTATCCCTGAAACCATCTGACCGCGCAGGTATATATTTTAGAACCGCATACAACTAGAGGATCTCTATGGAGATTTTAATTACTTCTGACAAACAGAATGAACTCCTCTCCCGAAGGGAAGTTGCGTTCACTCTCAATTTTAATGGTGCAACTCCATCGCGTAAGCTGGTTCAGGCCAAGCTTGCTGCAATGGTGAATGCAGGGAAAGACCAGGTTGTTCTTGACTCAATGAAGTCCCGGTTTGGAATAAGTGTTCTGACCGGATCTGCCCGGGTTTACCAGAACAAGGAAGATCTGGTGAAACTTGAGCGCGGCTATCTCATGACCCGTGGAGGGGTTGCTGAGGAAGTCTTTGGTGCTCAGGATGCGCCGTCTGAGGACGCTGCGGAGGCATCTTAAGGAGGTTGAAGTATGGCAGCAAAAGGTAAGAAAGAGAAGACATCTGTCAAACGTTCAGCATACTTCACTGTAAGTGGAAAGACTGCAACCCCGTCACGTCGGTACTGTCCGCGCTGTGGTCCGGGTGTTTTTATGGGCGAGCACAAGGATCGTGCAAGCTGCGGTAAGTGCGGATACACCGAATTTAAGAACAAAGCCTGATGCAAAGATCAGGACCGGTGCTTGGGATCGAAGGTACAGCCTGGAATCTCAGTGCTGCTATTTTTGATGACGATCTCATTTGCCTGAAATCTAAGCCTTATAAACCAGCAGTTGGTGGGATCCATCCGCGTGAGGCAGCCCAGCATCATGCAGCAGAGATTGGAGATCTGATCAGTTCAGTTCTTGATGAAGGTCCTCGGCCGGTGGCAGTTGCATTTTCTCAGGGTCCGGGGCTTGGCCCATGTTTAAGGATTGTCGGTACCGCTGCCCGTGCCCTTGCATTGTCACTTAAGGTACCCCTGATCGGAGTAAACCATTGTGTGGCCCATGTCGAGATCGGAAGGTATGCATCAGGATTTGAAGATCCAATTGTCTTGTATGCCAGTGGTGCAAACACGCAGGTTTTCGGGTACCTGAATAACAGGTACCGCATCTTTGGTGAGACTCTTGATATTGGGATCGGCAATGCTATCGATAAATTTGCCAGGAGTAAGGGTTTATCACACCCTGGTGGTCCGCAAATAGAGAAACTTGCCCGGGATGGAACATACATTCCGCTTCCATATACGGTCAAAGGGATGGATCTGGCATTTTCAGGTCTCATCAGCGCTGCTAAAGATTCGCATGAATCCATTGCTGATGTCTGTCATAGTCTTCAGGAGACTGCCTTTGCAATGTGTGTGGAAGTGACTGAACGGGCGCTCTCACAGACTGGTAAGAATGAGGTAATACTTGTCGGTGGTGTTGGTGCTAACCGTCGTCTTCAGGAGATGCTCCGGATTATGTGCGAAGCTAGGGGAGCCTCGTTTGCAGTTCCTGAAATGCAGTTTCTTGGTGACAACGGAGCAATGATCGCCTATACCGGACGGATAATGCTGGAACATGGATCCATTCTTGAGGTAAAGGACTCCAAGGTTAATCCGTCATTTCGTGCAGATCAGGTTCCGGTCACCTGGCGCAGCACCATTCCAGCAAATAATCCGGATCGCTCCTCTGGTGATGAAAACTGTACCAGAGGTGCTGAGGCAGCTGTTGAGATCTGCGAGCAGTCTGTGATAAAACGGCGGGTCGGCAAACTGTATCGCCATCCAGATCTTGATCATCGTCTGATAACTGAACGCACAAGAGCTGAAGCCCGGCTGATTTCAGAAGCCCGGCGATTTGGGGTCCCGACTCCAATTATGAGCGATATTACTGCAGACACCATTGTAATGGAACGGATAGATGGGACAATTCTCAAAGACGCTCTTTCATCTGGTGCTTTGAAAGAAGCAGGCAGAATGGTAGGTGATCTCCATAATGCCGGAATAGTTCATGGCGATCTGACAACCAGTAATATGATTCTCAAGAATGACCGGTGCTATCTCATTGACTTTGGGCTTGGGTATAACTCAACTGAGGTTGAGGCACGCGGGGTTGATATCCATGTCCTGTTCCAGGTGCTTGAAAGTACAGCACCGGATGAAATCCATCTTAAAGAAGCGTTCATCGATGGGTACAGACAGACGTTTCCAGAAGCTGACGATGTTCTTATTCGTGAGCATGAAATAGATATGCGGGGCCGGTATTTGTGAAAATAACTTTTGTCACCAGTAATTTACATAAGGCACGTGAGGCAGCCGGTATCTTATCCGGGATTGCCGAGGTGGAGCATGTGGAACTGGAATGCCCGGAGGTTCGAAATGATTCGGTTGCAGAGGTGGCAAAAGGCAAGGCAGCATTTGCGTATGAAAAGCTTGGTCGCCCAGTAATCACTGATGATACCGGATTTTTTGTCTCTGCATTGAACGGGTTTCCCGGCTCCTGTGCTGCATTTGTTCAGAAGACCATTGGAAACGAGGGTATACTTCGGCTGCTTTCAGATAAGACCGACAAGTCAGCTTGGTTTGAAACAGGTATAGCATATGCTGATGCAGATGGTGTATCAGTATTTGTGGGCAGAATTGATGGCACTGTTGTGTCACCGAAGGGAGCACACGGATTTGGGTATGATCCGATATTCTCTGTAAATGGGAAGACTCTTGCAGAGATGAGTGATGATGAGAAGAATGCAATCTCTCACAGGAGCAGAGGCTTTCTTGCACTTCGGGACTGGTTAGTTACACGGTGAATTGCAGGTATGTGGTGTGGAGATCTCTCTGGAGTGGATCTTTGGACATTAATGCCCTGTATCTCCATAACACTTATGTGAAGTAAGCACCTTCTTTATAGGACAGATAGTTCGAGTGGAGTAATATCATGGCACGTTTTCCTGAGGCAGAAGCACGTCTGCTAAATGTTAAAGTCTGTATGCACTGTAACGCACGAAATCCTGTCCGTGCAACAGCATGTAGAAAGTGCGGTTATAAAAATCTGAGACCAAAGAACAAAGAGCGTAAAGCCTGATAATTCAGGCGTTATAATACGTTACTCTTTTTCCTTTTGAGGCATATTCGCCTTTAAAGGTTTCAATGTTGCGTTTGTATCCTATCCTGTCTACTATTCCAATTGAGCGAAGTTTTTCGCGCACCTGCATGACCTCTTCTTCATTCTCCCAGTCTGCAGTGTACACGTACATGACTTTGCGGTAATCGCGGGAATCAGGATTCCTTTTAGATGTTGATACTTTGGCAGAGATACCCAGTTCATTCTGCCAGGTTAAATCACGAATCTTCTTCCATATCTCATCGACCTGATCTGGTGGAACGAAGATAAGCCACTTTCCTGCTTTCTCATCCTCTGTAGCATGGGGGTCAGTATCGGGTGCATCCTGAATGATCCAGTAGGACTGGATAGTTTTAGTGGGCGTGACGCCCTCTCCTTCACAGATTAGCCGATACATCTCATCCGAAGATGGATATCGTTCCTGTAGATGGATTACAAGTTCAGGATAGAGTTCCCTGAATGTGGAGTATATTTCATTGAATTCATTTTGAAAAGGTGTACCGTCTTCTACTAAACGGTAGAGTGGTTTTTTTCTGTTATGAAACTGGGTTGTAAGATAGTGCTCAAAGATCCCGTATGCAATATCCGCCAGGGCCTCTATCTCGCTCCTGTCCATGTACAAGGATAGCGGAGTGAAGCAAAAAAGATAGTTATTTGATAGGGAGGTGAACCTGAAAGGTTCACCTGTCAGTCTTTATACTGCTCTTCCGTCACCAGCGAGAAAATCCGGAGTGAAATCTGGGTAGTGTTGACTAATCTTTTTCCATGCCTGTTTTGCTGCGTCGAGATCTGCATATGCCTGGTTTCCGACGTCATCACGTGATTCAATCCGATTGTTTGCGGTATGAGTCGTGTCTTTGTATTCCTGCATCCCCTCTCCCGCTTTCATGTCATAGAAGATGAACTGGGTGATATTTTTAGCTTCTCCATAATATTCAGGTTTTACGTTCTTTTTAACCAATTCATAATAGGCTGACTGGAGTTCCATAAGGTTGTTATCTTTGGGTAACGGATTTGTAAGATTTTTTATAACATAATCAGCGCGCTCCTTGAAGGCCTGGTCCTCATATGGCTGTGAGGTATTTGGAACTTTTAGCGACGGATATATAGACGACGGCTCTACTGCGACTACTGCAGAAACAGAGAGAAGAAATGCAATAGCAAGTATTCCCCCCGTTATGATTGAATAGTTCATACTAGTCGTTTCTCACACGGCGAGAAGAACATGATCATGGGGAGATCTGATATGGGTGTTAAGGAAAATGTTATGCCTGTGTATCAAGAAGGGCGATGATACATCTCCATACATTCCCATGAGATTTGATGTGTTACTTACTGACCTCGATAATACACTCTATGATTTTGCCTCTGCAATGGAGTGTGCATCCCGGGCAGTTATTTCATTAATTGGAAAAGGTGAATCTGAAGATTTGATCCGTTCTTTGATCTTTTCGCCGCACGGGGTTGAAAGCCGGCAGGCACTTATTGAATACCTGAATCTTGTAGACATTGAGGATGAATC
>NZ_DATMYY010000072.1:0-7231 GCF_035560735.1 Methanospirillum sp. | reverse complement strand
ATCAGAGATTGCATCTGGATATCACTTGATGCTCCTTCGGAAAGTCTGAAATCTGTTTCTCCAAGGTGATCAATCAGCCGCACCTTTACTCCTTCAGATAGATCCCGCTTTATGATCGCCCGGTAGAGTTGGCCGATAAGTTCTTGTGGAGAAATTCCCCTGTCATGGAGCAACTGGTCCAGAACTCTTCCTGCTCCTTCAAAGTTCCCTGCAAGACAGAGATGGATCAGATCTTCTATCTCATCAGGCCGTGCCGTTGCTGTTATTGCATAGATCATTGCCGGCTCTATCTCCCTGTCAAGAATTGCGGCGCCTTGAAGTGCATTAATGGCTTTACGCATATCTCCCTGTGCAACGTAGAAGATCGCATCAACAACTTCTGAACTGACTTCGAGGTTCTGATCTATTGAAATCCGTGAGACCATTTCTGTGATTGCTGCTTTAGAGAGTGGTCTGAATCGGTAGATTGCACATCTACTTTGGATAGGATCGATGATCTTTGAGGAATAATTACAGGAGAGGATAAACCTGCATGTCTGTGCATATGTCTCCATGGTTCTGCGCAGAGCCGACTGTGCATCATTGGTTAAGGCATCTGCTTCGTCGAGGAAGAGGATCTTAAATGATGAGTTACCAAATGGTGATGTCCTGGCAAACTGTTTGATTTGAGTCCGCACAACATCGATACCACGTTCATCTGATGCATTGAGTTCCCTGAAATTCATCTGCCAGTCATCGCCAAAAAATTCCCTTGCCAGTGAGACTGCCGCTGTGGTTTTCCCAACTCCTGCACTACCTGTGAACAAGAGATGAGGCATCTCGCCTTTATTGACATAGGATCTTAACCGCTCTATGATCTCGGCCTGACCAACTATATCAGCTAGTTTTCGCGGCCGGTATTTTTCTATCCATATTGCATGAGTCTCATCCATATCTGGGATCCTTTGGGTGTACTATTCAACGTTCTTCATAATAGAATCATGATTTTTCATGATGATCTGCGGTGCCGTCTCTTCCCCTTTCAGGATTCTCATGCACGACTCTCTGCTTAAATATGAGTCCCCATCTTCAGGATCTAGTTCCATTGCTCTTTCAAAACAACGGATTGCTTCTTCATGATCTCCGGCATCGCGGAGTGTATGACCCCGCATATTCCAGACTTCAGGATTTTCTGGATCTGAATCAAGTGAAAGGGCATAAAATTCATCTGCCCGGGAAAAATCAGTGAGATCTGCCCATGCGTTTCCAAGTGCAAAGAGTGCTTTTGGATCTTTTGAACAGAATTTTTCTGATCGCTCAAGACAGGTTTTTGCCTCTTCTTCTCTCTCAATATCCATAAGAACCATTCCTTTTCCATAGAGATCCCAAAAATTGTCACCTTTCAGAGATAGCGCAGCATCATATTCATTGATGGCTGCCTCCCATTCTCCGAGAAAGAGAAGTGCATGGATCTTTCCTTCCCTAGAAGAGTGATCAGAAAAATCAAGTGCTAACGCTTTGTCATATGCAATCCAGGCAGCCTGTCCCTC
The DNA here is from genome assembly GCF_035560735.1 of Methanospirillum sp. GTDB lineage: Archaea > Halobacteriota > Methanomicrobia > Methanomicrobiales > Methanospirillaceae > Methanospirillum. Next base: position 5,702 of record NZ_DATMYY010000072.1, on the reverse strand, counting down.
CCGATCCGAAATGAGGGCATCACCAAGTAGTCTCCAGCACTCAGTATTTTCAGGTTCTATCCCTGATGCACGTGTCAGACTCTTGCATGCATCACGGAATTTGCTGCATTCGATCTCAGATCGTCCTCTGATAACCCATGCATCGTAGCAGTCTTCTGATAGGTCTGTTACCTGCTGAGAGGAAATAAGTGCATCATTCATTTCACCGAGTTCAAATAATATCCTGGCATGTGAAAGCCAGAGTTCAGGATCATCAGGATTTATTACAAGGGCTGAAGTAACCCTCTCAAGTGCGGTGTCCAGTTCGCCGAGTCTTTCGTAGGTTTCCCCTGTGAGCTGAAGTATATGTGGATCATCAGGCCTTATCCTGTGAAGGTCTTCAAGGGTCTTAACCGCTTCCTGATGTTCTCCCTGATCTATAGAAAACTTTGCGAGGCGGTAAAGACATGACACCCTCTCCTGATTACGAGACAGTGCATCTTTCAGGATTGCAATTGCCATATCTATTCTGCCCGTATCAGCAGCTAAATCTGCGATGACAAGATCTAGATGATCATCATCAGGGATCATAGATCTGCCTTCTTCAAGCAGATTCATTGCTTCTTCCTGTTTTCCTGTATTCCAACCTTTTACTTTAGCTTCAAATTGGTACCATACATAATTTTTAGGATCTCTGTTACGGCACTCTTCGCATATATGGCAGAGTTCTTCCCATTCTCCAAGATTGAAAAGTGCCCTTACCTTCCCTTCAGACGCATCCAGCGAATCAGGTTTTATCTCTAATACCTGGTTAAATGCAGCCACCGCTTCCTGCGGCCGTTCAGCAGATCCAAGAGCCCTTCCTAATTGGAGTAGTATGTCTGGTTCTGTGGGTGATAGCCTGTGTGCCTCTTCAAGGCAAGGGATTGCATCTTCATATCTTCCCTGTATTGCCAGGACTAATCCTTTGAGAAGATAGGGCATATGACCTGGGTTATCAAACCTTGCAGCGATTGAAAAACATCCGAATGATCGCCCATATTCTTCATTCAGCATTAGGGCAAGCCCTTTTTTGAGCCATGGGTAAATACTCTCCGGATTGTTTTTGATGAGTTCATCATAACAATTAATTTCCGCAGTTCTTTCTCCCATCTGTTCAAGAAGTCGTGCTTTGTGATAAAGGGTTGGTTCTTCTCCCGGGGTTATTTCAAGCGCATGATCAAAGAACCTGAGAGCTTCTTTTAGTTCTCCTTCACGCTGAGAACAGAGACCTAATTGATCCCATATTAGAGAATTTTCCGGATCAAAAACCGAGCCTTGCTGAAGAGCTACTTTTGCTTCTCTGAATTGGCCGAGATTAAACATCGTGGTGCCAAGTTCTAACCATGCATCAGAAGAGAACGGATGAATTTTGGTTTCCTGAGTAAAGTAAGAGAGAGCACGGGTGAGTTCATCTTTTTCTAATGCTATAAGCCCAAGTTGATGATGAGCCCCCGGGGTATGTGGTGATATCTGGATGAGTTTATTAAATATGGCCTGGGCTTTGTCTATATGGCCTGCCATGCGCAGAGTAAACCCTTTGTTGAACAGGGCAAGCGAATCATCTGGAACAACTTGTAGTATCTGGTCTATGCATGCAATCGATTTCTCGTACTCTGATTTTTTGGCATGCTCGACGGCCCTCAGCATTATCAGGTCTTTTTCGTGATCATTCATATATAAACTCGGTAATTTAACCGGTGATTTGGTAATTTGCCGGTCAAGACAGAACTCAGATCTTCTTATCAATGACCTGATAACATCCTGTAGAATCAGGTTGGATACAAAAAGAGAAAAAAGGTTAGTTCAAAGAACTTTATGTGCTCTTCTTTGAAGGGTTGTTAAAGTCTGAAGTGGCACGGGTCGGTGTCGCCCCTACACTTTGTGTTATGTTCAGCTTCTCTTCTGATGCTGAATTAAATCTCTCTGAAGGTGTGGTGTTTTCAACCGAGCCACCAGTCTTTGATGAGAGCTGTTCCTTGAGTTTTTGTGCTACTTCGTAGGATGAATCAAGTTCGAGAGCTTTATTAACCGCGGTCATTGCGTCGTCATATTTTCCAAGGTTATACAATGCTCCTGCCTTGTTGTACCAGAGGACAGCAAGTGTTTCATCTAGTTTCAGTCCTGCATCGAATGATTCTACTGCTTTATCATCCTGTCCGAGTTTCATCTGGGCCATACCTTTGGACATATAGACACGTGGTTGTGGATCGAGTGCGATTGCCTCGTCATATGCCTTAATTGCCTCTTCGGTCTGGTTCATGTTTCTGAGAATGGCTCCTTTGTTGTAGTAGTACTCAGGAACTTTATCTATGGAGATTGCCTGTTCTACAGCTTTAAGTGCTTCATCATACTTTTTAAGGTCATTCAGGGAGATTGCATATGCATTCCATCCTGGACTGTTGGTGGAATTAAGTGCAACGGTCTGGTTGAAAGATGATGCTGCAGCTTCTGAGTCACCGTTCTCAGTGTTGATCATACCCAGAATCCACCATGCGTTTGCCTGCATATCTGGAGTGAAGGTTGTCGAAGTCAGATTCAGGGCATGTTCAAGTGAGTCCTTTGTCTCATCAAGTTTGAGTAGTTGATATTCGTCTAATCCTTTGAAGTACCAGGCGTCAGCAAACTGTGGGCTGATTTCTGTGAGTTTTGTGAATGATGCAACTGCATCCTCAAATGCACCTGTATCTCCCTGAACTCCTCCAAGGAAATACCATGCATCAGTAAGATTGCTATCAGTAGAAGTTGCATTCTTTAGGCCTTCAATTCCAGCCTCAAACTGTTTGTCTTTCAGGTCTACACGTGCAAGCCAGTACTGTGCATTAGCGAAATCACTCTTGAGGGCAAGAGCCTTGTTAAAAGAAGTTCGTGCACCTGTGAAATCGTTCTGATCAAACTGAATACGTCCCTTGTAGTACAAGGCGTTGTGATTGGTTGGATCTAATTCGATAGCCTTGTCAAAGTCTTTTGATGCCTCTTCGATGTTGTTGTTATTGTATTGAATAACTCCAAGCCGGTAGTAAACTTCTGCATCATTTGCTTCAGCAGATTTGAATGGCTCTGCATAATCACCTTTTATGTCTAACAGTTTATTGAAGGAGACTTCAGACTCATTGGGTTTTCCCAGGTATCCTTCAACATCACCTTTTGCAAACCATGCATCCTTGTAGTCTGGTTTGATCTCAACAGCCTTGGTATATGCTTCAAGACCTTCTTCTAGTTTACCGTTGTCAGACCTGGTGATTCCGAGCCAGTACCAGGCACGTTCATTCTTTGGATCAGCCTGAGTAATTTCTTCAAATATCTTTGTAGCAGCATCGCTGTTACCTGAAAGCAGATTTGCTATACCTAAGTTGATCTTGACTCCAACATCATCTTTTAGGTTGGACTGTGCCTTTTCAAGGGCATTAAGAGCGCCAGTTGCATCTGGTGGAATCATCGCATACAGAAGTGTGTATCCAATCATTGCCCATGCATCACCATAATCTGGATTGATAGTAGTAGCATTTTGATATGAATAATAGGCATTTGAAAAGTTACCGTTCTGCAGGTATGAGCCTCCTAGTTTAAACCAGGCTGTCGCATCCTTTGGATCAAGTTCTACAACCTGTTTGAATGCGGAGATTGCATCTCCGTACTTCTCTTGTTGGAGAGATAAGTTACCTTTCTCAAACAACTCCGTTGTTGAAGTATTTTCGGCAGATGAGACTCCTGCAGTGAGACAGAGCAGGAGTGTCAGTGCCATGATCAACGCTATACCGCGGATCTTCATGCCATATATGTCACCTGCCCTGTGCAGATATACTTTCTTATTAAAGAGAGAAATGCGGGATGATGATGGAATTAGGAGTTATTCGAGGTCCCGATTCCATGCCGGAAGGAGGGCGGAAATGATCTGATCGCACATGTCTGGCTCCCCATCCTGAATTAAGTAGATCATAACCTTCTGCTTCTTCTTTGATACCTCAAGAATGCGTTGGTTAACCAGGCAATTCTCGGGTTCTGAACCTTCATAGCATTTTCTTGGAGAGATGGTGCCATAATGCTGATTCATCCGCTGAACAAGGTTCTGGCACCATCCGACAAAAGTGATTTTCCCCCCCGCTACCAGTATGTAAATTCCAGATCGATCTCTAAACCGTCCAGGTATCCTAAATCTGCAGAATGGTCCTTCTCCCCACTCGTGAAGCATCAAACCGTTTTTGTTAGGGAATCTCTCCCATGGATTATACTCAGTAATTCCTCCACGGGAATTTCGGTCAGGATCAATGGTCCAGACGAGTTCCGGATTCAGATGAATTTCACGTGAAAGATCCTGAAGCGTTGGTTCATGTCCTGCCACCATTACATATCCATGGAATGAGGCTGCTATAGTAGTTTTCCTGAAATCATTGGAATCATGTAATAGTGTTCTCCTATCTTTCAGGGCTGACAGGGTTTATCAGGGAACACGGAGAATATTGTGCAAGGAGAGAAATCATGTGTTCTGTCGGCGGCCCAATGGATATGGAACTTGAAGAAAGACTCAATGCTAAGACCTACAAGTGTAAGGATTGTCAGGGAACTTTTAAGGGAATAGGAAAGAACATCATCTGCCCTTCCTGTGGATCTGACAGCGTCATAGAATCTGTATGATTATTCCTGTTTCAGGTACCGGACTTCTGATTCAGGCTTCAACGTCTTTTATTCTTGTTGGCATTGTCAAGGATCCATTTACACTTTTTATTGAAACCACTTCCAATGAGTACTGTCAGTATCTGAAGACTGGTGACCTTGTTGCTATCTCTGCTCCTGAAGGAGGAGAGTTAAGACAGGCATTGATTTTGCTTGAATTAGTTATGGTATGGCATGTACCATTACTGGTTCTTCCTTCAGGTCATCCCGGGTCATGCAGGCTTAAAATGGTAGTCTCTGCCGGAGACCAGATCGTAATGAATTGTCTGATTCAGCGGGGTACTCATCCCGAACAAACTGTAATCTGTTCTTCTGAAGAATTAACTGGAATGGAGATCAGATCCCAAACAGAAGGTGTTGAATTACTTGGAATTCCAAGGGGGGTAGATCTATATCGAATCACTACTGATGGCAGTTCGGAATTGATTGGGAAGGAATTATAAGATACTAGTAATGCACAAAATTTTCGATCTTTATATTATAGGACCCTGAAATGGATTGTAAATTCAATATACCTGTCGCCATTATTCTCATTATTTTAACTGGCACTTTCGTATCCGCAGATTCTTCCATGAATACTACCACAGCGCATGGTAATGTAACCCCATATGTTTCTTCTGAATCTGCTAATTCTTCTCACATGAGTAGTACTTATAGCCTGGACGATAGAATGGTCTCAAATGAGACAACAGTCATTGGAATGAAAGCCCCCAGATCGAACCTGACATTTATGTCCGGGGTGAATTCACCTTCAAACATTACAGATAACTTTACTTCTTCGGATCCGGTTTCGAGAGAATCAGTAAACCAGAGTGTTGAACTCTCTACAAATGCTACTCTGTCAAAATATGATTCACTGGGAGATATCATCAAGGCAAAAGACTGGAAAGCACTCGGGGAGTATCAATGTAGAATGAAAGTTGATAATAAAGCCTTATTAGATGACTCTGAACTCAACACCGGTGATCAGGAAGCAAAATGGAATGGATATTTTAATTACCGGGAACCTG
>NZ_DATMYY010000071.1:0-2055 GCF_035560735.1 Methanospirillum sp. | reverse complement strand
GCTGATGGCCCTGGTGTTTATCCCGGTTATCGGTTTTATTCTCTATCTTTTCATCGGTCAGAGTTTTCACCGGGATCGCATGTTCAGGATTAAACAGGAAGATGATGATGTACTCACGAGCATCATCGAATCCCAGAAGAAGGAGCTCTTCCACAAAGTACTCCCAACAGAGCAGCCGATCCCGGATTCGTACCGGCGGATGATGCTGATGCTGATGGAGAGTAACCGAGCTTTTATTTCCGTACATAACCAGGCTCGTATTTTCATTGATGGGAATGATAAATTTTCAGCTTTATTAGAAGCAATTCGCGGCGCCAAAGACCATATCCATTTGGAATATTACATTCTCAAAGATGATGCCATTGGAAATGAAATCTTTTCAGCATTGACAGAACGTGCTCAGGCAGGGGTCTCGGTCAGATTCCTGGGAGATGGGCTTGGAGCTGCAGGGCCGGGAAAAGAATTTTTCAGGTCATTCCTCGAAGCCGGGGGAAAACTTGAGTTCTTCTTTCCCTCTCTCATCCATATCACCCATCCACGCATCAACTACCGGAATCACAGGAAAATAGCAGTCATTGATGGGAAAACCGGGTTTATCGGAGGATTCAATATTGGAGATGATTATCTCAGCCGTGATCCTAAATGGGCACCCTGGCGTGATACAGCAGTTCAGGTAGATGGAGACGCTGTTGCTGCAATGCAAATCAGGTTCTTCCTTGACTGGAACTATGCATCAAAAAGTGATGAAATTACCTATAACCCCAGATATTTTCCAGAACATACCAGGTCTTCCGAATCTTGGCTCCCTATGCAGATTGTATCAGGTGGTCCTGACACATACTGGAATCCAATAAAGGAATCATACCTGAAACTGATACATCTGGCAAATGAGTCTGTGTACATTCAGACTCCCTATTTCATTCCTGATGAGAGCATTCTTGATGCACTCCGGATGGCTGCTCTGGCGGGAATTGATGTGAGGATTATGATGCCGGCAAAACCAGATCACTGGTTTGTATACTGGGCAGGTATTTCATATATCGAACAGTTGATTGAATCCGGGGTTAAAGCATACACGTATAATACCGGGTTTATTCATGCGAAAACAATTGTTGTGGATGAGGTTGCAGCCTCAGTTGGAAGTGCAAACTGGGATGTTCGAAGTTTTAAGTTAAATTTTGAGACCAATGCTATCATGTATGATCATGATATTGCAAAGCAACTGAAACAGTATTTCCTTTCCGATCTTGAGGTCTGCTCTGCCCTGGATGCAGAGAAATTTGCTGCACTTTCGCCCAAACTCAAATTCAAACTCTCGATGTCTCGATTATTCTCACCACTTCTCTGAAATCATCTCCTTTTGCATTTTTCAGAAGGTATGAAGTTATGTATAACAAGAGACAATATGGCCCATGGAGTTTTTGGGCTTATATCTGTGTCCAATACATAAACCAGTGTAAGGAACAAAGTTCCATTCAAAAATCAGGGTTGCCTGGTTTATTAATGATCATCATGTCCGGCATGCATGAGATATATTGCCCCGGCGAGACAGAGGATCGAGACAGGAAGGACAATCGCTTTCCAGTCCAGATGTTCCCCATTCACGATTGATATCTCAAGGAATTGAACAAAGAGAATGGTAATGACGACCTGAGTGAGATAGAGTTTTAATTGTGCGATGCTTCCTATCCTGATCCATGAAGGGTATTGATCTTCCTCGACTAATGAACTGTTTATAAATAGCGTGTATATGCCATACGAGAATATCAGGAGGATAAGAGCAAAGAGGAAACTGTCAATCGCGTTTATTACAAGAATAACAACTCCAGATGTTGCAGACTCTGCTCCATGGGCTTCAATGAGGAGTGAGATTGGCTCTTTTCCAAGGAGCAGAACCCCGAGTGCACCCACAATTTTGAGGGCACCGAGAATAAAGAGAAGGACAGCCCCGATAAAGGAGGAGATTACAGCAATAATACTGACATATCTGAGTGAAAGAAACGCTTTGACAAGATCCATAGATAAAAGAATGTTGAGATCGGTTGTATATTAGAA
>NZ_DATMYY010000070.1:0-2312 GCF_035560735.1 Methanospirillum sp. | reverse complement strand
ATATCCCTGTTATTATGGCAAAAAGAACCGAAAACATATCCGGATATTGTATCCTGCCTTTCAAAAACTCTATTAATCTGAAAGGTTCCGGTTTTCGATTATGTTTGACCTGTTTCCACTAATTGAATTGGTCTGATATCTTCATAAGAAAGCAATATCTATTAGAAAAAAGGGATTCCTGGCTTTCAGATCTGTTTCAATGCCTGGTCAAGGTCAAAGATAAGATCCTCCACATTCTCGATACCTACCGATATTCGGATTAATGCATCACTCACTCCAATCTTTCTCCTCTCTTCTGGTGGTATTGAGGCATGAGTCATTGTTGCAGGGTGTTCAATCAGAGATTCAACTCCTCCGAGGCTTTCTGCCAGAGCGAAGAGATGGAGATTACTGAGGAATTTCTGTGCTTCTCTTTCTCCTCCTTTGATTTCAAAAGAAAGCATACCTGAAAACCCGGTCATCTGTCTCTTTGCAAGATCGTGCTGTGGATGAGATGCTAAACCAGGATAATAAACGCCTTCAATCTTATCGTTATTCTCCAAATATGTAGCAATTGCAATGGCATTCTTCTCATGTCGTTCCATACGAAGTGCGAGAGTTTTAATACCACGGGAAACCAGAAAACTATCAAACGGTGAAAGAATTGCTCCTGCTGCGTTTTGATTATACCGAAGAGCCTTAAACAATTCTTCATTTGATGTGATCAGTGCTCCCCCAATCGAATCGCTATGTCCATTAATATACTTTGTAGTGCTGTGCACAACTACATCAGCTCCAAGTCCGATGGGTTGTTGAAAATACGGGCTTGCAAAGGTATTGTCCACTACAACCAAAGCTCCTGCCTTATGGGCAATATCAGAGATCTTGCTGATATCACAAAGTCTTAATAAGGGGTTCGTTGGTGTCTCAAGCCAAATAATCCTGGTATTATCTTGAATGGCAGCACTGATCAGTTCAGGATCACGGGCATCAACGTACGAAAATTTGATTCCAAATCTCTCTTGAAATACCTGGCTGAAAAGACGCCGGGTCCCTCCATACAGGTCATCAAATGCAACTACATGATCACCTGCTTTTAGCAGACTTAGTACAAGTGTAGTCTCTGCTGCTAGTCCTGATGAGAAGGCAAGTCCAAATTTGGCATTTTCTATTGCTGCAAGCTTTTTTTCAAGGGCAAATCGGGTTGGGTTACCACTCCGTGAATATTCATATCCTCCGGTTGGCTCGTTTACATCCAAACGGGCAAACGTAGAAGAGAGATGAATCGGTACAACAACGTCACCACTTGGATGACCAACAAAGTCCGGTTCCTCTCCTGTATGGACTGCCTTAGTATCAAATCCCATTAGATCAGATCCTCAAATCCGTTGCTTGTAAGCCATTCATCATTGAAGATAGTACTCAAATAATTTCGTCCTGTATCAGGAAGCAACACAACAACTACGTCATTTTCCGTAAGATCCTTTATAAACGTAGTTGCTGCAAACACTGAAGCTCCTGATGTTCCCCCTACCAGAATTCCTTCTTCACGGGCAAGACGCCGGGTCATCTGGAATGCATCCCGATCTTCAACTGCGATCATGTCATCAAGGATGTCCAGATCAACAGTTTTTGGAATGAAGTCCTCTCCAGTCCCCTCAACTTTGTACGGATGGAGATTTGGTTCAGTCCCATGATATGTATGATGATAAATAGATCCTTCCGGGTCCACTCCAATAATTTTTATGTTGGGATTTTTCTCTTTCAGGTATTTTGCGGTTCCTGAAATTGTTCCCCCTGAACCAAGACCTGCAATAAAATGGGTGATGCGACCTTCTGTATCTCTCCATATCTCAGGGCCAGTTGTTGCGTAATGAGCAGCAGGATTATTAGGATTTTCGAACTGGTTAGGAACAAATCCTCCGGGTGTCTCCCGTCCGATACGATCAGCAACTTTGTAATAACTGCGTTCATCCTCAGGTGGTACATTTGTTGGGGTTCGGACTACATCAGCCCCATATGCCCGGAGAAGGAGTTCTTTTTCTTTACTCATTTTTTCGGGCATGGCAAAGATAGTCTTGTATCCTTTCAAAACCCCTGCAATTGCAAGACCTACACCGGTATTTCCTGCTGTTGGTTCAACGAGTGTTCCTCCAGGTTTAATTAATCCGGCTTGTTCTGCCTCCAATACCATGTTGGCAGATGTCCTATCCTTGACACTGCCCCCTGGGTTAAAACTCTCTATTTTCACCAGGACCAGGGGTTTTGTCTCCTCTGGCATTACCCTGTTAAGTTTCACCAGGGGGGTGTTTCCAATCAATTCTCCGATATTG
>NZ_DATMYY010000069.1:0-3648 GCF_035560735.1 Methanospirillum sp. | reverse complement strand
AACTATTCTACACTCAGGTAATTTCGGAAAATCACCAAAAACCTGAATGACAATTATAAACGAGGTAATAATGAAGATCATTGGAATAGCATCCAGCCCGCGAAAGGGTGCAAACAGCCAGACACTTGTTGAACACGTCCTCTCCGGTGCGGAAAAGGCCGGTGCAAAGACTGAACTTGTACGGCTTTCTGATCTTGACATCAAGCCCTGCATCGGCTGCGGTGGTTGCAAGAAGGGTAATGGCTGTGTCCAGAAAGACGATTTTGCAGGACTCGTCGGGAAACTGGAAACAGCTGATGCCGTTGTCTTTGGTTCACCGGTGTACTTTGGACGATTGAATGCACAGGCATATCCATTCATGGACCGATGCTATTCACTTCTCAAATCGGACTTCTCCACAGATTTTCCAAAAGGAAAGAAGTTCGCATTCGCCCTGACGTGTGGTGGTATGGGTGCAGAGGCTGTCAACCCGGTTAATGAATATGTGAAACACATCTTCTCATTCCTGGGATTTGCCGATGCCGGCTTTGTCTGGCAGAACCAGTGCTTTGCACCTGATGATTTAACGAAGTTCACCGATACTATCCAGAAAGCTGAGTCGCTGGGAACATCCCTGGTAAAATAATATTTTTTCCCTGATGAGTTGAGAGGCAGCGTGTGTCATGATTAAAACCGCCCGAACGGGTCACGTCAAGGGTGGTTCTGATCTCTCTATCACTACCATGTAGGTTCTACCTCACAATCTTCACTTCGCATCGTTGGCCTCTTCCACCCTGATTTGCTATGATCGCTCTGCATCGGCCCCCGTCCACAACACGGCGATGGTTACAGTGAACTCTTTCCCCCGCGATAAACCACAAAATCTGTTACCCTGTGTACCAAATTAGACCGCTGTTTCTTCAAAGAATAAACGGGATCAGCATTTTTGTTTCTTTCATATACGCAATGTATTCGTTCCTGAATTGCTCGACAAGGGCTATCTCCTCAATCCCGATCCGGTGCCAATATACGATGTCACTCATCACTAAAAGGGTGAGTAATGTTCCTCGAATAGTAAGTCCTATCCCTTTTATTGTCAAGAGAGTCCCCCGGTATAGGACTGATGACGAATGAACCGGTATGGTCCTCTCCGGATTATAGTCTGTCCTTTCTGGACATTCACGAGCATGGAGATGAATCCCCCATGTATCGCGATAGACCATTGCCGAAGAATAATTTCTTCAAATATAAGTAAAATTCCGGGATAGAATACCCAAACCGGGCAGTATAGCAATTCTTACGAGAGATAAACCAAAAGCGATGTAAATTGCACTGATTAACCCAATGTTGACTGCAGGTCCTGAACTCCTGTTCTTTCTCTTGAGTTTTATCCCGTTCTGATGATGACGGAGCCTTGGAAGGATTATTGTTCCGATAACCTCACTGCCGGCCCATGTGAAGAATACAATGCCAAACAGAACTTTAAGTATTCGTTGAAAGGTATACTGGTAACCAAGGACTCATAATCACTCCATAATCACCGGAATTCTGTCTTGAAGATTACTCACAAAACGATATAGTGTTACTGATTTCTGATTTGGGATAGTAATAAAAGATAATCCTGGGCTCACAAGATTTTTATAAAGGCTTCACGGATTTGGGGTTCTCGGGTTACCACGAGAGGTTAACGTTCAAACTATTGCATCCCTCTGACCTAATCAGATGAGGAGATGGGTATGATAATATGAAGTTGATGGCAGTGTCACCCAGTTCAGTGAGATTAGAAAAAGGGATTCAATTATGGAATTTTCCCTGCATTCTGAGGTAGATTTAGTTGTGATAGTGGTATTCCGCCAACACCAATAGAGTCAGTCGGGTACTCCCGGACATACACGAAAAATGTTGATTGAGGCAGATTAGTAATATCTGATGCAGTCTTTGTCAGTTTCTGGATCAATTCAGTTTTTATTTCAGGACTTATAGGCCAGAGATCAATCGTTATTACAGGCATTATATTACCTCAGCTTTTTTTAGAACTCGCGGAGATAAATAGAGATCAGGGACAAAAATGTCAGCAAGCCCGGTTACCCGCTTTTGCTGATCTCGAATGCCAGAATCTCGTATTCCCAGTCTTCAGTTACATGAGGAGCGGATCATAGTACTACGTCACGCCTATAGGTATACTCAACATAGTTGGGTATCATTGGGTACTCCGTGTGATAAACCTGGATATATTCGGTGATTTTCCTAAATTTCACCAAGACGGAGCGAATAGTTCAGAATTTTCCAGATGATGAGTAAAAACAACAATACCGGTATTATACCGTGTAGTAATCCCTTAATCCTGATATTCAGTACTTTATCTCCGGTAAAATACTTCCTGCCTTGTAGGGTTTAGTTCCATAATAGATTCCATTTTTCGTCATTTTGCAATAGATCCGGGTTCCACTAATACACCAATCATTAGGTAACACGGTTTGGGATAATCTCTTTTTCAAGGGATAATCGGTAATTTTCTGTCACGTATCCCTTTCACATCATCAAAGGTTTAATATTATTCTGTCCCATTTCTGGACTCATATGGCCACATGGAATGAATTATTTTTAGACCCGAGATTTATCGAATTTTTACCCCAGCCAGAGGTCTATAAATTTATTCGAAAACTTGAAGGAATTTTTCCTGAACAGCCGCTTAATCTGTGGGATCTGTGCTGTGGTGCAGGAAGACATACCGTTTTACTGTCGCAGATGAATCATCTGGTCTACGGAAGCGATGTTGCAGTAAACGGGATTAGTCATGCGCAGAAGTGGCTTAACGATAATGGTCTCACGGCTGAGTTGAAAGTTGCCGATATGACTGTGCATCCGTTTGAAGGGGTAGTCTTCCATGGAGTCATCTGCTGGGATGCCCTGCACCATAATACCCGCGAAAATATTTTAAAATCTGTAGCTCTTGTATACGATAATCTTGCTGTCGGCGGTATGTTCATGGTAACCCTGCTCTCTCCTAAAGCAGGGGCTTACTGCCAGGGATGTGAGATCGAAAGAAATACCTTTGTAAAAAATGATGGGGCAGAAGCAGGAGTCCCTCACCATTATTTTGATGAAATAGATCTCCGTGATTTATTTAAAGCATGGAAAATTGTTATACTTGCAGAACAGGTTTCCACATACCTTGAAACAGAACCAGATTTTTACATCACAAATCCATTTCCATATACAAAATGGAACGTGATTGTGCAAAAATGAGATAAAGATATTAATGACAGGTTCTGCCCAGGGCAGTTGACTAAAGTGCTTCATAGTGGATTATTCTGAAGATCAGGTCTTGATATACCCTGGCATCATTGCTGTAACTAATTTCTCACTCGCAATAGCCGTAGAGTCATCAATTATAGACCCGGTCTGCTTAACTATTCCTCCAGCGATTACTCGGAATCGTAATCTCAAATCGAACCCCTGACATGGGAATACCTGTTTTAATAATTGAACATTTCCACCTGCCAGTAACAGACCAATGCTGTATATCCATTCGACCCACTACCATGGACCATAGGTATAAATTACATATGTTCCTGAAAATCCAGATTCGGTTAATGTTATTGATGACCACAAAAGGTGATGAAACCCATTTGTTACAGCCATCAAAAGTGAAATACATGGTATCAC
>NZ_DATMYY010000068.1:0-3144 GCF_035560735.1 Methanospirillum sp. | reverse complement strand
TGGTATTATACCAAATTTCAGGAAAGGTATTTACCACTTTTTTGCGATACTGTATCTGAAAGATACGCAGGGTTTCATTATGGCACATATTCATCTTGAGGATGGGTCTTTTACTGTATTCTGGGTTTTGTTATGGTGGCTGATTGCCATACTTCTCATTGGTATTGCATTATACCTGCTTAGATCCAGTAAAAAACCTGATCCCAAAAAAATTACAATTGCTGCATTTATAACTACAGCGGCATTTGCTATCTTTCAGGTGCAGGTTCCTGTCTTTGGAGGAGTTCATCTGAATTTGACTCCTCTTATTGGTATTCTGGCAGGTCCTCTTCTTGGTACCCTGATAATTTTCATAGTCAATATTCTATCAGCGGCAATCGGTCATGGAGGTTGGGGCCTTGTCGGAGCAAATGTCCTTGTGAACCTGTCTGAAGTCATCGTTGCATGGTATGTATTCAGATCGATGAATAAGATCACTTCTAACAAGTTCTCAAGTGCTGGTGTTGCTGCGATTATATCTCTCTTTGTTGGGAACCTGGTTATGATGGCAATTATTCTGATTTCCGGGATACAGGGTGTCCATCAGACTCCGGGCGAACTGTTTACAGGTCTATCATTACTCGCAGCAGTGAATATGGGTGTTGCAGTGATAGAGGCGTTTATCACCGGTTTTATTATCGTGTATATCGGAAAAATCCGGCCAGATCTTCTGGAGGGATCAAAGAAATGAACAAGCAGGAGATACGGGGGATATTTATCTTTGGAATCCTCGCGGTTGTTGTAGTGCTGGCAGCACTGTTCGCTCTTGAATTAACAGGAACTATGGGCATTGAGGATCGATACAACCATGCCGTTGGACTTCCATTAGAAGAAGAATCAGGAGAGAGTGGGTTTTCACTTGAGGGGAACCCACTATTTTATCTTGGAATCCTCGGAATACTGGTTATAATCTCTTTTGTTTTATACGAGTATCATATCAGAGTTTAAATATCTCAAGGACAATGAGGAATCCGCTCATCAGGATAACCATTGCCAGTACTACAACCCACGAAGGGAGCCTCAGCAGCTGTGGTATTGTATCAACAGGAAAGACCCCTCTATCCATACATTTTTTATTTATTGCAGGATAGAGGTGGGCAAATAATCCGGTGCCGATTAGCATACCAACTCCTCCTCCAAGAAGAGCATCCATCTGTCCGGTACCAATGGCTCCTGCAAGAGTCCCCGGACAGAACCCAAGAATTGCAAACCCGATCCCGAAAATGCATCCACCGATAACGGTTGATCCTACTGATCCTCTGAATACATGAAAATCCAACCATCCCAGATGTTTCATGATATGTAGTCCAATCATGCCGACAATGACTGCTGAAAGCATCAGTTTTAGAACAGTAAAATCAGTGAGGAGTAACTGACCGATGATCACATCATACGAGGTCACTCCGCCTTTTTGTAGAAAAAATCCAAACCCAATGCCGAATATCAGCCCAAGTACGAGCTGCATGGTTGGGTTTCGATGAAGTTTCTCAAACATGATTATACCAGTATCCTAAAAATTATGAGACATGCTCCTATTCCGACTCCAAACATGCATGCAACAGCAACGAAACTTGCCAATGATAATTGTGGGATTCCGCTAATTCCATGACTACTTGGGCAGCCCCAGCACCATCTGGCACCTAGCCCGATTAGGGCTCCTCCTATTATTGCGGTGATCAATCTGAGTACAGGGTTATCTCCAAAAGATGCTGAGAAAGTGTGGGGAATCCAGGTGATATGGAATGTTCCTGAAAGAAGCGAACTGATAAATGCTCCGATAATGATGCCAAAAACAAACATCCATTGCCAATCAACGTGGAGAGGAAATTCCTTGAAGTACTCTTTTTCTTCTACTTTCTTTCTGCCTCGCAAAAGACTTTCAATCATTCCAGCAACACCAGTGAATGCTGCTCCACATCCAAATGGACGGTTTGAAAGAAGCATCGCAAAGCAGAGTAATACACCGATCCCGATTCCGGCAATATATGGTGACCAAAGTGGTGCAGTAAAAGGGTCCATAATAATAAAAGATATCATGGATTTTAGTGGAATTTAAGTTTGTGATAAAATTCCTAAAAAATGACCTGTTCTTGAAATAAATTATACTTTTGAGAAAAGAACCATAATTGCAGGCCTGCCTTGAAAAATAAATGGCGCTGTTCTCACTTCAACATTGATGAAATTTCCATCCGCCCTGATAAACCGTTCAAGAATTGTGGGTATGGCTCCTGTATGTACTTCAATCATCCGGCTTACGACCTTCTCTCTTAAAGCGGGATCAACTAACTCTAAGGCATTTTTTCCGATAAGATCATTTGGGTTATCATATCCAAGTAATTGGGATCCAAATGGGTTGACATACTGAACGATACCATCCTGGTGAATGCCGATACCATAATGCGATGTTTCGATTATGGTTCTGAATTTTTCTTCACTCTCTATTAGTGCAGATTCCACTGCTTTAGACTGGGTAATATCGGAGAGCATTGCAAATGAGCCCATGTACCCTGCCTCTTTATCCAAAAGAGAAGTTACAGATATCTGCATCCAACAGATTTGTCCATCCTTGCGTACAAATCTCTGCTCATATTTATCATTTACTCCCTTCTTTCTCTGTTCCATTCGTATTTCATGCTCTTGAAGATCTTCAGGAATCATAAATGAGGTGATATTTTTTATGAGCATCTCTTCAGAACTGTAACCAAGCAACTCTGTAAGACGATGGTTCACATACACCGTGTTCATCTGTTTATCTAACTGCCAGATTCCTTCCTGTGCAGTATCAACTATCGTGCGGAACTGCTCTTCCTTTTCCTGGATTATCTGTTCTGTCTTTTTACGCTCGGTAATATCAGTGGCTATTCCAAGCCGTACAAGTCTTCCGTCGGTCCAGGTTATAGCCCTGTCCCTGCAGTCATACCAGCGGTTAACATCAGGGTTGTAGTATTCCCACCTATACACCCCAGTAGGGGTTCCATTATCGATAAGTCTTTCATTCGTGCAAAAATGACACGGATGATCTATATCTTTTTGAAAGAAGGAGTAGCATTTTTTGGAGATAGGATCTCCGTATAACGATCTGATTTTTTTATTGATGTATAGGAT
>NZ_DATMYY010000067.1:0-2793 GCF_035560735.1 Methanospirillum sp. | reverse complement strand
ATTTCTGAGAGAGTCCCATCATTGACTGATTTATAGTATTTTCCTCCGGTGTCTGATGCAATCTTTTTAAGGGCATCTTCATCGAGATCGGCGTACTGCGGGTTGCCAAACCAGTCATATCCGAGAACAACCGGTTTATCTGATCCAAGACCGATGGTGAATACTTGGATTCCTTTGTCTTTTGCAAACTGTGTGGCCTGTTCAGGAGAGATAACACCGGCATTATTCACACCATCAGAAAGAAGAATAACAACTTTCTTTCGGTTTGGGATCGACTCAGACATATCTATTGCAAGTGCTAATCCATCTCCGATTGCGGTTGCCCCGTCCTTCTGTTCAATGGATTTTAATTTGGTATATACCCGGTCCTTATCTGGAGAAAGATATGCAGCACTGGTAGCTCCTGATTCGAATGTGATGACACCAACATAATCCTTATCGTCTAATTGACGTATCAGCTGTCCGGCTGAATTTTTGGCTGCCTCAAGTCTCGTTGGCTTGTAATCATTAGCCTGCATACTGCCAGAATCATCCATCACAAGGATGACATTGACTCCCTCTTTAGCTTGCTCAAGAGGAATATGGGGGTCAGCAAGTCCGATAATAACACAGCCCAGGGCAGCAAGACCAATCAGAAGGAGTAATCGCGGTCGTGCAGAACCCGATCTTCCGGCTAGTGCGGTCTTCATAAAACCGATATGGGAGAAGACCATCGCTTCCTGTTTTTTTCTTTTGGTTTCGCGGAGATACCAATAGTATATGGCTGGTAGTGCTAGTAGCAGAACCAACCATTCTGGATGATAAAAACCTGCCATTAGCGTGCCCCCGCCATAGGTCTGTCAGCAAAAAGCTGCTGTAGAGGACTGAACCAGTCATCAGAGGTTCTAACCTGTTCCATGGGAACATGACATTTCTTAAAAATTCCGGCAGTCCTTTTTTCTGCTTCTAAAACAGCTCTCTGGTAGTCTGATCTGAACAGTTCGTCCGAAGTATCGATGAGGATCTGCTCACCGGTTTCTGCATCCTCAAGTTCAATCAGACCGATATCAGGAAGATCTGACTCACGGGGGTCAGACACCCTGATTGCATATACTTCATGGTGCTGTCTGAGCTGGCCAAGTTCACGTGAGAAGTCAGGCATATAAAAATCAGAAATAAGAATAACGGAGGCCATTCTCCGAAGACGGGTCAGGATATGATGAAGTGCAGGTCTCAGGTCCGACCCTGAACTCTGAGGGGTATGGTTAATGACCTCATGAATGAGGTGGACTGCATGAGCTCTGCCGCTTCGTGCCGGAATAAATCGTTCAACCTTGTCTGTGACAACAATAAGTCCTGCCCGGTCATGGTACCGTACTGCTGCAAATACGAGGCTTGCATAAATCTCCAGCATCATCCTGTATTTACTTACCATGCTACCGAAGGCGTGGGACCCTGACAGATCAATAACAAAATAAAATGTCTGGTCTCTCTCTTCGGTAAACTCCTTGACATGTGGAATTCCATATCTGGCAGTGACTTTCCAGTCAATTGCCCGAATGTCATCTCCAGGAATATACTCTCTGATCTCAGAGAACTCTATTCCCTGACCTTTAAAGAGGGAGATGTGAACACCTGCCTTTTGTCCTGTCACCCTGGCACGTGTAATGAGATCTACCGAGCGGATGAGCCTTACCAGTTCAACAGGATCTTCCCATGCTGGCATCTACTCTCTCCTCCTCATGGAACGGGAACACTTTTGAGAATCTTTGTGATTACAGAATCTGAAGTAACCCCATCTGCCTCCGCCTGATATGTGAGGATGATCCGGTGTCGAAGAACTTCTGCCGAAATAGCCTTTACATCCTCAGGAACAACATATCCACGTCCCCTTAAGAGTGCATGTGCTTTGGCACCAAGAACAAGAAAGATGGTTGCACGAGGTGATGCCCCATATGCAATGTAATCACTAAGTTCCAGACCATATCGTCCAGGACTCCGTGTTGCATCAACAATCGAAGTTACATAATTCTTAATCTCAACATCAGCATATACCCGGGAGAGGAACTGCTGAATAGAGAGGATCGTATCAGCTGTGATGACAGCCTTTGGAGTGATTTTCACACCTTCAGTAAACCGATCTAGAATCGTAACTTCTTCTGTTCGTGAAGGATACCCCATAATGATCTTGAACATGAACCTGTCCATTTGGGCTTCAGGAAGTGGATATGTACCTTCATGCTCAATCGGGTTCTCGGTAGCAAGCACGAAAAACGGAATTGGAAGTTTAAACGTCTCTCCCTGTATCGTGACCTGACGTTCCTGCATGGCTTCAAGCAATGCTGACTGTACCTTTGGTGGTGCACGGTTGATCTCATCAGCAAGAACAAACTGACTGAAGATTGGACCTTTTACTGTTGAAAATGAAGACGTTTGTTGATTAAAAATTTTGGTGCCAGTAATATCGGCAGGCAGCAGGTCTGGAGTGAACTGTATACGTGAGAATGAAGCATCGATAGCTTGAGCAAGAGTTTTGATAAGTAATGTTTTCGCGATTCCAGGAACTCCCTCAAGCAGGACATGACCATCAGCAACTAATGAGATGACAAGACGATCTACGATTTCATGTTGTCCGACAATTATTCTGGATATTTCATCCCTAAGGGGAGTGAGGAGGTCTGCGTATTGTTTCGCTTCTTTTGTAAGCGCAAGGATCTCTTCGTTCATGAATTCACCTGATATTCGATTTTGGTAGATTGATTACCGATAGATTTGCAGGTAACTCTACAAAGTAAAGTTTGCATTACATATTGA
>NZ_DATMYY010000066.1:0-3232 GCF_035560735.1 Methanospirillum sp. | reverse complement strand
TCATTGAAAATATCGGATAACTTTTTCACTGTAATGACAAAATTATTTCCCGGATTCATTCCAGTTCCTTGACGAGATGAACCAGTTTGGGTACTATTAAGCCGGTTTTATCAAATTTCATGGAATAACAGGGAATTTCAGCAACGATCCGCTCCAGTATATCAAGTTCCTTCTCCCACCATTCAACCGTTCCCAATGGTCGAATCAGGGTTGCGAGCAGCTGCTTCCAGATCATTTTTCGGTCAATGAGGGGTGTTATCGTATTTTCATTATCCTTCTGAAGAAACAGTATCCCTCTGATTGGAGCAGAAGCAGCAGAAACATCTGATACCGTCCCATGACTCCATGTTCCATGTACCTGCCACATTGTATCCGTCCTCTGTAGAATATTGCGATCATCACAAAGGATCTCAACTGATAATAGATCACTTTGCTGTGCAGCCTGTTTCAAAAGAGTTACCGTGGTAGATTTTCCTGCTTCTGAGTGGCCGATAAACACAAGCCCCTGCCCGTTCAGGATAACTGCTGCAGAATGCATCAGCACTGCATTCCGGTCAGCAAGAAGTGGCCCAATCCAGATCTGATCAGTAGGAAGGAGTGAAAGGGAATTCCAGCCCTGGGCGGTTGTAATCTCCTCATCACTTGGGAGATGAAAGATCTTTGCATTTGTATGATCAGCACTAAAGACTGCGACCTTATAGATCTGATAATTATGAGGATCCGATGATATCCCAAGATAAATCCAGGAATTTTTCTTTCGGTATATAACCCAGGGACATTTTCTGTAGAACTCTTTCCCTAGATCCCCGTTTAGGGGAGGTAGTTCAAAGTAATGCCTTAGTATCACATTATCCTCCCCAGGACCGTCCACCATAAACACGTTAAGTTCTTCTTTAATCTTTACCTGATTAAAATCAAGATTACTCTCTACACAAACAGTAATCCCTGCAAATTTAAAGTAACGACGATGTTTTTCCTGCCATTCTGTCTTGAACTGCTTCGCCTGTTCTGCAACGCCACAGAGGTAAGGAACCTTTGCCGAGTATCGCCCGGTCTCAAGATACGAATAGACTGCACACCATTTGCAATCAGAGCGTCTCTTACAGGATTTACAATTCTCTTCATATTCAACTCCACCGGTCACAGCATCTTTCAGGGAGGGAATGAACACATCCCAGCAATCCTGCACACTGCCGGTTCGAAGATCATATCGCAAAGCAGGATCCTTTATAAAAGAACAGAAGGACATGCTGCCATAGGGATCAATATGAAATTCCCTTTTTCCATTGATACACCTGGAAAAAAGGTGATCATCATGAACTTTTTCTATGTGGGAACTCTTTTGTTGGCACTTTTCTTCATACGTAAGGTCTGGCTTATCCAGAGCGATGACTTCCTGAGGAGGGAGTCGTTGTCCTTCAATCCGGGCGTTATGTTCTGGTGAACCATCAGCAGATAGGTATAGCCAGGAAGCTCCGATACGGTAATGGGGACTTAGTGTTTTTGCCAGTTCTATCATTGCAGAAAATTCATGATAATTCTTCTGCATAGGGATGATTTGAACAATAAATTCAGCTTTTACGTCTCGTAACAACTGAAATCCGTTCATAGTTGCATGGAATGATCCCGGATTCCTGGTGACCATGTCATGAATTTCCTCAGAAGCACCATACAGGGCAATCATCTTTGATCCTTTTCGTCTCATCAACAGAGCGATATCAGGAGTAATGAGTGTTCCGTTGGTATTGATCGCGTAGGATGATGATCTGTTGGTGATATAATCAAAGATGAGAGCGAAGTCAGGTATGAGCATCGGTTCTCCGCCTGATATCGACCAGTAACGACAGCCTAATCTTCGTCCCTCGTCGATAATCTGAAAAATCTCACCAGTGGTAAGTTCATCCTCCTTCTTTTCAGAATCGGGCGAAATCCTCAACCAGCAATGCAGGCAGTTATTATTACACCGGTATGTCAGGTCGATTGAGGCTGATAATGGCAGCCGTGGCAGGGAATCAGTCTTTTTTATGGTTAGATAATCATGCATATTTTCTGAAAACCCTCATCAACTCTGGATAGAAACAGGTTCAATTTCCCGGATTAGTATGCCTTGGGTTACCAATATATCCAAGCATCCTGGCCCGTGCATGGGCAACCTGGCAGAAATAATCAACGTGGCTGTCCAGCATCCCGGTCTCCAAATCTGCATGTGCAGGGCACCAGAGGCAAAGATTCCTAATGGAACAGATGTGGCAGGTACTGCGATACTCATCCCGATCTGATCGAATATCCCTGATTTTTGGAATAAAATGTTCCCAGGCATCAGTAACGCTGCCGGTCTTCAGGTCATACTGACATCCCTGATGGGTGAGGGACATGCAGAGACGGAACATACCCTCTGGGCTGACAACAAACTCGCCGTTTCCTGCCCCACAATGAAATAGGTGATTACACGTGCATTTGCAGGATGAATGGTTGATCAGCCTCTCACAACCGATAAGTGCATCCCTTCGCTGGTTATCAGATTGTTCCAGGATCACGATCTCATCAGGAGTTAGGCGTTCTTTTTTAATTCCTTCATTTCGCTCCTGATTATGATCAAGTCTCATATGAAGTTGGGGATCAAAACGGTAGTAATCTTTTGTATAAGAGCGTGAAAAATCAGCTATCTTATTCATCTCATGGAGATTAGATCGGATTGCCATCGCTTTCAACCTGACCTTTATTCCTGCATTTTGGAGATATGATAATCCTCGTTTGAATGCATTGTAGGATCCAGGACTCCTGGTGACTGCTTCATAGGTCTCTTTGGTGGCACCATATACGGTTACTTCGATATCTCGAGGTGGATAACATCGAAATAAGGCAATATGCTCCTCATTAATTAAGGTGCCATTTGTCATGACGGTAACCAGCAGACCTTTTTTCTTCAGCCCAAGATAAATTTCCGGAAAATCAGACCGTATGAGGGGTTCTCCGCCGGTGATACCACACCAGAGTGCACCAAGATTTACAGCCTGGTCAGCAATATCCATGATCTGCTTGTGGGTCAGTTCCCTTTTTTTCGTCTCTAGGTCCCCAGCCGGGAGATTAATGTAGCAGTGAGAACAGTCGTTATTGCATCTCGCAGTAAGTTCCAGAGTAAATGAGAAACATTTCCGGTTATTTTTCATTGTTTCCCAAAGAGGGAATTCCTGGATCTCCTCCTCTGAAGAATAAATTTCAGTCATATGAC
>NZ_DATMYY010000065.1:0-7475 GCF_035560735.1 Methanospirillum sp. | reverse complement strand
ATATTACTCCTGAACCTTCTGAAACACCCGCTCTTTCTGAAAGTATTTCCTCATCTTCAACCGGGCACATAAATGGTTCCTCAAATGAAACAGAAGTTTCGAAGACAAATTCCAGTCGGTCAGGAAAGAATGTCCTTTATGATGGGTCAATAAAACTTCCTTCAGGTTTCGTAAATGTGACTGCACAATCTGGGGAAGATTATGAAGTCGGAGCCGATACACCGCTGGGACTTCTTCAGTACCTGGCAACAGAAAAGAAGATCTCAGGTATGAATGTAAATGACCGAGGTATGAGAAAAGGAAACATCCTGGCTATTGACAGCATCGGAGATTTCCAGTATGGCGAAGAAAACTGGTTTTGTCAGGTCAACGATGTAACACTTCAGCACTTTACAAATCCAGGCACTGATGGATTAAATACCAGGAAGATAAAATCCGGCGACAAGATTACATTTTTCTATGGAAAACCAGATCAGGCAGCGGCATCCGCAAAAGCTGTAATCTATCTTACCATTGATTAATCCCTTTTATAGATCTTTTTTTGGTCAGCTTCTTCATCAAGTACTGATAAACCATTAGGGTGAGAGGGAGAGTGCGGCTGACGGTAGCCAGTTTGATTATATCTTACTGGCAGCTGAGGAAAGTCCCTCCACCTACCGGGTACGCAGCCTCGTTCACTCGGGGATGGCGAGAGTCATGGCTATGGCACAGAAACGACACGGCCTGATATGAGCAATGATGCAGATCCAAACTGCAGAGCATCGAAGATCAGGAGTCGATGGAACGGTGAATCCCTGCGGGTGCAAGCCGGAACAGGGCATACAGACAGCCCGGTGTCTGCCCGGGTTCGGCGCTAAGCTGAATGTCGCAATGAACAGAAGGGGGCTTACTCCTCCCACTCAAAACTTTTGCTCAGAACGATTCAAGTAGCTGGTGTTGCTATTGCTATATATGGAGACACCAGACTGGCATACTGGACGCTCTTTTCTTAAGCAAACCCAACTCCAGGAGTCCACCCCATCAGCGGGAACGGTAACTGCAACCGATACTCCTAAAGTTTGTGGCACATGTGAACCATCCCAGGTTCTGATACCTCTTCCTCAAGCTTCAGAGATTCCGATGGATCCGATGTTACTCAGCGATATAATGGAAATACGTCGGACGGTTCGCGATTATTCGGATGAACCTCTCATGAAATGGGAACTTTCTCTGATGCTCCATTATACTCAGGGAGTAAGTGAAACCGGTGGTGCACCACACCTTCGTAATGCCCCATCTGCTGGTGCATTACATCCGTTTGAAACATATATCGTTGTGAACCGGGTTGAAGGTCTTGAGCCTGGTATTTATCGATACCTCCCACTTGATCATGCATTGGTTAAAGAGACTTGCCATGTGGGGGGAGGGGAGGCTGTCGCTGCAGCATGCAGAAGGTCAGAATTAATCCTGAAAGCTGCAGTAACTTTCCTCTGGATTGCTGTTCCTGACCGGATTCTCTGGAAGTTCGGACCCAGAGGCTGGCGGTATTTGTTTATTGAATCCGGACATGTCTGTCAGAATCTGTATCTTATAGCAACCGCCCTTGGTTGTGGAACATGTGCTATCGGTTCATACCGTGACGATGAAATGAATTGTGCTCTTGGATTAGATGGAGAAGAGCAGTTCTGTATCTATCTTGCAACAGTAGGGAAAAGAAAAGATTGATTTATCGTCTCATGGGAGGACGGATTGGCAGTCCTCTCTCTAAAAGATAATCTTTCACTTCTGAAACGGTCAATTCTCCATAATGAAATACACTCGCTGCTAGTGCCGCATCAGCCTTGCCATACACAAATCCATCATAAAAATGTTCAAGGGTTCCAACACCACCGGAAGCGATAACAGGTATTCCAACTGTATCTGATATCCGGGAAGTTATTGGAATGTCAAATCCATCCTTTGTCCCGTCTGTCTCCATCGATGTAAGCAGGATTTCTCCTGCCCCCCGTTCTTCAGCTTCCTGTGCCCATTTGACTGCATCAATTCCGGTAGGTTTTGATCCCCCGTAGGTAACAACTTCATACCAGCATGTGGTACCATCTTTGAGAGTGACCTGAGCCGCATCAGGGTTATCACTCATGTTTCGACGAACATCAATGGCTACTACGATGCACTGCGTACCAAATGCCCGGGCACCCTGTTCTATTAATGAGGGATCTTCGACAGCGCTTGTATTCATGCTGACTTTATCAGCCCCTGCACGCAGAGTCCGCTTGATGTCATCCAGGGATCTGATACCACCACCAACAGTCAGAGGAAGAAAGAGTCGATCTGCAGCACGGCTGATTACATCGATAATCATCCCCCGGTTCTCTTTAGATGCAGTGATATCAAGAAACACCACCTCATCTGCACCCTGTTCATTATATCGCTCGGCGAGTTCTACAGGATCGCCGGCATCTCGCAGCCCGATAAAGTTCGTTCCTTTTACTACACGACCGTCTTTGATATCCAGGCATGGGATGATGCGACGTGTAAGTACCATGCCTGAGATCTGCTCCGCCTTCCCTGATGATGGTTATGCTTCATCATCTGAGTCATTTAATATTTCAGCCGTCCTTATTATACCGAAGATTCAAAATTCCGGTCTGACGCGGGCTACTCGGTCATCAGATACGAAAAATTATAGGAAGATTATACATGGACTCAGGGGATCTCAAGATTGAATGGGCACGGCAGTATATGCCGGTGCTTGGCACTATAGCCGACCGGTTTAGGAAAGATAAACCATTTGAAGGCATGACCATCAGTATGGCTCTTCATGTCGAAGCAAAAACCGCCAACCTTGTAAAAACACTTGCAGCAGGTGGAGCAAAGGTTTTCATCACCGGGTGCAATCCACTCTCAACCCAGGATGATGTTGCACAGGCATTAGACAGAGTAGATGGTGTCACGTGTTATGCAAAACGCGGATGCTCAGTTGATGAGTATTATCAGGCCATGGATGCAGTTCTTGATGCAAAGCCGGATATTACCATCGATGACGGGATGGACCTGATTCATAGGATGCATACATCCAGACGGGACGTTCTGAAGAAGATTATTGGTGGATGTGAAGAGACAACCACTGGTATCCACCGCCTGCGTGCAATGGCAGAGGAAGGAAAGTTAGAGTTCCCGGTCATTGCCGTCAACGATACTCCTATGAAGAGGTTCTTTGATAATGTGCATGGAACCGGAGAAAGTGCCCTCACTGCTATCATGGCAACCACAAACAACTTGATTGCGGGAAAGTGGCTTGTTGTAGCAGGGTTCGGGTACTGCGGGAGAGGAATAGCACGGAAGGCTTCCGGGCTTGGTGCAAAGGTCATAGTCACTGAAATTGATCCACGTCGAGCCCTAGAGGCATATATGGAAGGATACCATGTCATGCCGATGAGAAAAGCTGCGGAGATCGGTGACATCTTTATCACCACAACCGGTAACAAAGACATCATCAATGAACAACATTTCAAATTATTGAAAGATGGGGCAATTCTCTCCAATGCTGGTCATTTCAATGTTGAGATTGATGGTGCCTGGCTAAACAAAAATGCCGAGCAGATAATTGAGCGTGATGGCATCCAGAGTTATCTGATCAATGGTCGTACCATCCATCTGCTTGCAGAAGGCAGACTCGTAAACCTGGCTGTGCCAAAAGGTATGGGTCACCCGATAGAGGTTATGGATCTCTCGTTTGCTCTGCAGGCGCTTGGAACCCGGTTCATTGCAGAACATCATACCGAGCTCAAGCCCGGAGTACATGCAGTACCTGACAGCATCGATCGCGAGGTAGCATCAATAAAACTCGCCTCACTGGGTCTTGGAATTGATACCCTCAGTGCT
The DNA here is from genome assembly GCF_035560735.1 of Methanospirillum sp. Lineage (GTDB taxonomy): Archaea > Halobacteriota > Methanomicrobia > Methanomicrobiales > Methanospirillaceae > Methanospirillum. Next base: position 3,611 of record NZ_DATMYY010000065.1, on the reverse strand, counting down.
GAACAGGAACATTATATGTGCAGCTGGGATGTCGGGACGTAAATCCCCTTTTTTTAAAAAAAATCAGTGGGCGAATTTGCCCTTTGCCTTCATGGATGTTGCAACTTTGGGATCCAGAGCAGTTGCTTTCTGAAAGCATGCAAAAGCTTCACGTTTAGCTCCGAGATCATCAAGTATGATCCCTTTATTAAACAGGGCACCAACATGCCTGGGATCAAGCTTCAGAGTCCGGTCATAACACTGGATAGCCTCTTTTTGTCTGACAAGATCTGAGTAGATAAGTCCCATATGAAACCAGGCAGATGCAAACTGTGGATCAACATTTGTTGCCTGGGTAAAAGCCTGCAGGGCTTCGTAGTACTGCTCAAGAACACGGTGAATTTTTCCTTTGTTAAAGTAGGCTTTTACGTTAAACCTGTCAAGGTTAATGACTTTTTCGTATGAATTTAAAGCCTCTTCATATTGTTTGGACTTATGAAGGATCAGACCGCGGTTGAACCATGCCTCAATATTATTCGGATTATCTTCTATAGCAACTTCGTAGTATTGCAGAGCATCTACATGGCGTTTTAATTTATGGAAGCAGGATGCCCTGTTCCTCATTGCTTCAGCATGGCGTGGATTTAGTTTCAGGGCATTTTCATAACATGGAAGGGCCTGTTCATATCGCTTAAGTTTATGGAAACACAGGCCCCTGAGATTCCAGGCATCAGCACTCCACTTATCAACTACCAGGGCTTTTTTTGTGGCATCCAAGGCTTCTTCTATTTTATTTAATTTCAGGAGAATGTCAGCACGTGAAAGCCATGCACTAATCTCGCGGGGTGATATCTCAATAAGCTTTGAAGAACTTTGCAAAGCTTCCTGATATCTATTCATTCTGATAAATGAGCGGATCTTAAAAAGCCAGGCAGACAAATTCCTCTTATCAAGTTCAAGAACTTTGTCAAAAGACGAGAGAGCATCTGGATGCTGGTTTAATTCAAAAAGACATATTCCTTTATGGAGCCATCCAGCCATCTCTTTTGGATTATGCTCTGTCGCAGCATTAAAAGCAGAAACAGCATCTTTGAATTGTTTCAGATTCTGGAGGCAGTATCCTTTAAAAAGCCATGCCCGGGCATGACGTCGATCCTGAGTAATTACAAGGTCAAAGGCCGAGAGGGCGTCCTGGTCCCGGTGAAGATTGAACAGGCAGTATCCTTTAAAGAGTGCAGCTTTGGTCTGTGAAGCATCAAGAGAAAGTGCTTTGTCAAAGCAGATCAGTGCTTCATCATATGATTTTCTATTATGCAGGATGCTTCCACGGTAGAGCCAGGCTTGTGACTGATGAGGATCAATCTCTATGGATTTTTCAAGGAATGGAAGAGCTTTGTCATACTCACCTGCATGAATGAGGTTTACTGCAGTAACATAACAGACATTACTCAGATCCTGACCCGAAAGAAAAACACCTGAAATAGAGGATGGATCTCCCTTTGTACTCTCACTCTCTGTCTCTTCTATTATCTCCAGTTCGTTGATTTGTTCTTCCAGAATCCGATTCTCATCAGCAATTCCTGCTGATAGTGTGGCATCGGTAAGATATTGACTTTCTGGAACCTGATGTGATCCACCCTTTGGTAGCACAGTTCCATTAACCTGCGGTACATTGTCTGATGAAAGGCCTGGGTGAAAACCTTCGTCGGTAATAGGATCATCACCGATTGGCTCATCAGATTCATAATCTAATTCTTCCTGAATCTCACATGAGGTTTGGATATCTGTACTTTCTCCAGATCCAGTACTGTGTGTATCAGATGTTATAGAATCAACTGCTTCATCTGTTTCCGGATTTTGTGAAAGCTCCGGATCATCTGTGATGGAGGTTTCTAATATGGGGGTTTTTTGTATAGATGATACATCTTCTAAAAGATACGAGAGCATCTCCTCATATTGTGAGGTGTTGATCTCACCTTTGGCATACCGAACCTTTAGTATTTTTATTGGATCCTCGTCAGACATCCACCACCCCACGTGTAAAGAAAATTAGGTGCACAACACATTAATACTATTTTTATTCCCCTCTTCTGATCATTGTCCTGGCTTTTTATGTCCTGATTTTTTCGGTCTTGTTTCTTTTCCAGTCCTACTGCCTGCAGATCTGACTGTCCGGTTATTTATAATCTCTACAGGACGGAAATTATCATCTAAATTGTTCTTATGGGACCTGGAAGGAGAACAATGATCCTCATGGTCTCCAGCTGTATCAGGTTCAGGAGTGTTCACTCCTGGTATCATCGCCCCGGTGTCTGGTCGTTCTATACGTGAATCCTGATTAATTATAAGGTTCCATGCCTTATGCTGTTTATGGCGACGAACCTGAACTCCGGTAATTGTCAGAGGATCACCGTATTTAACCGAAAATAGAGCTCCATGCCCTGGCCTCCTGTTTCTGGCTGATAAAACTAAATAGACTGGTTCTCTGCAGGTACCATCACAGAATTTAAAAATGTGCATCCCCTTGGTACCGATATCTTCTGACATCCGAAGACCGGCAACTGATATAGATCGACCCTCATTTTTTTCCATATGGGAGAGGCGTACCATGCGGGTCTTTCTTGGAATACGATATGTACATGTATTAATCTGCTTTTTTGTCAGAATGACATATGCATATTTTCTATCTGTGTTGATAAACCGGTATCCTTCTTCTTCACCTGCAAGAAGTGTCATTAGGGACGTAGCCTGGATTGGGGGTTCTTCCCTGAAGGTCCAACATGAAGATGGATCACATCCACTTCCCCAGAGGTATGCACACGGACTGTAAACATGCAGACCATTTTTTATCAGTTCGTTTTGGAGCAGCCGCAGACTGGTGGCATGCCGCATCTCAGCAGGTTCAACAATAATAAGAATCCCGTCATCTGTAAGTCGTCTGGTAAAAGAACAGACAATAGAAGCCCTTGTAGGGATACTCAAGTGCTCCAGTTCTGCCAGCACATTTTGAAATGTGATAAGGCTCACACTTTCTGGCAATCTTGCAAGACTCTCATCAGAAATCTTTGTCATATCATCAAGAATAACATCATGAATCCGGATATTTGGTTCATCTTTTGCATATTCTCCGGTGAGATACTTATATGCTTCAACATGTTCTGCAGAACGTTAGATTGCGTAAACATCTAAGTTTCCCTTTTTCTGATTTTTCCAGATATCGATAAGAGCCAGAGGAACAACACCGGGACCTGTTCCGATATCAAGTGCGACTAGGTCATGAGGGAGCATCGATTCCGGCTTTATATTCTGTAAAAGCGATCTGAATTGAGTGAAGTATACCGGAACCTGATAGGCCAGATAGGCAAGGATATCATATCCCCTGCCATACTTTACTGACTTTCCAGGTTTTTCCCGCCAGTAAGATGCTTTCTGTGCCACAATTGCCTGACGTAAACGATCCAGAAATATCTGATCCTGATATGATTTTCCGGTTTTTTCTGTTATATATTGTGAAATGAGGTCTTCAAGGATTGAGGGAAATTTAGGCCCAACAGGGTCAGATGTTGTATTTTTGTTAGATCTGGTCTGGGTTTTTCTGAGTTTCCCAGAATTTTCATTTATCTTTGTATATT
>NZ_DATMYY010000064.1:0-2123 GCF_035560735.1 Methanospirillum sp. | reverse complement strand
ATACAGGATTGCTGAACTTGATATTAGAACTCTTAAATCAGAAGAATTGCCATTCTTCGTGAATCAGAATGATTTTCCACAAGAGGTTTCTACTGCTGATCTGGTGATTATTTCTGGAACGACTCTCATCAATGATACTCTTGAGAGTATTCTTAAGTTGTGCAACCCGGATGCGTACGTTATCATTATCGGTCCTACCGCGACTATGCTTCCAGAGAGTTTTTTTGCCAGAAATATCTCGATGCTTGCAGGTAATCGAGTTGTGGAACCTGATGAGATCCTGGATGTACTTGTTGAAGGGGGATCAGGATATCACTTTTATGGACATTCTTCACTGAAGGTTATCATTAAAAAGCAGAAAAATTAGAGCCTTATTTTTATCACGGGTAAGATGGTACACACACATTCCGTCTTACCTCTTCAATAAAGTGAACACCTATGGTGATATGGTATGTCTCTTCTAATGACTGATTGGTTACAACTGTTTCAGCATCTCCAACCTGAGTAACAACCCCATTTTGCATGATTCCAACTTTGCATGAGAGCAGGAAGGTATGATCTGGATAATGAGATGACATGATGATTGAGATGGTTCTTTCCTTTGATAATTTATCAAGAATGTGAAGAATTCGTACCTGATTTCCAAAATCAAGGTGATTTGTTGGTTCATCCAGAACCAGGAGTGAGGGTTCCTGGGCGAGAGCACGAGCAATCATAGCGAGTTGGCATTCTCCTCCACTAATTCTGTTAACTGGTGCATCCACAAGATGCTCAATTCCTACGCTTTTTAAAGCATCAATTGCAATTTCATGGTCTCTTTTTCCAGGCCTTGAGTACGCAGATATATGTGGTGTTCTTCCCAGTAAAACCAGTTGAAGTACACTAAATGGAAAGACCATATGATGAGCTTGAGGTACATACCCAATCATTTTTGCCAGATCTGAACGATTCCACTGCTGAAGGCTTTTCCCATGTATTGATATTTCTCCAGATTTTAGAGGTAAAATCCGGGCACAGCATTTTAATAGCGTTGACTTTCCAATACCATTTGGTCCGAGAATGCAGAGAATCTCTCCTTTTTCAACAGAAAATGATACATTGTGAAATATTTGTCGATCAGCACTATATCCGAATCCTGCATTTGCTACTGCAAACATCATGTCCACCCAACATCCCGTTTTGCCATAATGTAAGCAAAAAATGGGACACCAACAATTGCTGTGAGAATTCCAAGTGGGATTTCTGCACTAGTTACGTTTCTGGCAATATTGTCTATGAGTATCAGGTATGCTGCTCCCAGAAAAAACGAAGCTGGAATTAACCGGGCATTGTCAGGACCGATAAGCATTCTGCCTAGATGAGGTATAACCAAACCTATCCAGCCAACTATTCCACAGATAGATACAGAATATGCTGTAATTAATGTCGAGATAAAAATGAGGATGTATTTCATTCGTGTCGTATCAATTCCAAGAGATCCTGCTTCTTCATCACCAAGAGAAAATGCGTTTAATCTCCATCCGATTACCATACAATAGATCGCACCTGGGAGAATGAATGGGATGGCAAGGAAAATATCTGACATTGATACTGCACTGAGAGATCCCATGAGCCAGTAGGTTATCGCAGGTAATTTTGCGGTTGGATCTGCTACGTATTTGACCAGTGAGATGAGGGACGTAAACAGTGATCCCATTATTATCCCTGATAAGACCAGAACAAGGATTGATTCCCCTTTATATATTTTAGCAAGAGTTACTGCAAATCCAACAGAAGCCAGACCAAAAAAGAATGCTGATCCTTCTATGAGCAGTACCGGGAGTGAACACAATATTGCAATCGCTGCTCCAAATCCTGCACCTGATGAAACGCCAAGGATATCTGGTGAGACCATAGGGTTTCTAAAAAGACTCTGGTAAACTGCACCGGCAACAGACAAGCCTCCTCCTATGAGAAATGCTCCGATTATCCTTGGGATTCGGATGTTAAATATTACATTTGCCTGTGCATCTGTCCAGGTCTGCTGAGTGTGAAGTATTGGTGATAATAAAATCTTAAAAACGGTAGCTGGGTCCAGAAAGTACTGGCCAAAAAACATTGAAAACCCTGCGAGAATAAATGGG
>NZ_DATMYY010000063.1:0-8973 GCF_035560735.1 Methanospirillum sp. | reverse complement strand
TATCTGAAGTGAATAGATATGCATGATATCACTACAGTGATATCATATGAAGGAAATGAGAGAGCATTACGCTCCCTCAGAAAAGGTGTGGTATGGTGTATGGTATTACCTTGAGTTATCGAGTGGTATAGAACTACTATTATGTACACCCGCAGCTGTCAGCCGGGTTCCTGGTCAGTATTAATCTCACCTCACTTGGTCCTAGTCGTTCGCTCTGCATAGTAAACCCGGAACAGGTCGATTCGAGTGCTATCCATGGCGGAATATGATCGCAGATAACCTCAAGCTGCTGATATGCTCCGGTTTTGATAAACTTCTGAAGCACCTGTTTACTGCTCACTTCGGGTCGTTTACCCTGAATTTCCTTGATGGACAGATAATATTTTCCTGGAGTTATCTCAACCGGAACCGGAATATCTACAGCACCAGACGGGACTTCTGACTCCTGATCTTCCTCTTCTTTCCAGACCGGATCAAGGAACTCATCAGGTTTGCCTGAGATCTCCCAGACTCCGCATCTGGCTTTTTCCAGCTCAAAGAATATCGCCCCACTCGCTGCCTTGGCAACAAAGATCCTACAGTCACCAAGGAATGCAGTAAGTTCAGACATCTTTTGCCTGAGTTGTACAAGGCCCTGACTTGTATCGAGAGCAAATGGCATCCTCCTGACTGGTTCCCAGGAAGACAAATCCTTGGAGTATATGACGACTTCTCCGGGGCCGGTCAGGGTTGTAGTACACCCCTCCTGATCGAGCATCGCTGCAATCTCGGGGATCATAATGCCTCCTTTAGATAACCAGCCGGTCCACGACTGTGCCGCCTTCGATGTGTGATTCCATGATCTCTTCCACATCATCAAGGCCTACCGATCCATACCAGACATTGTCGGGATAAACCACAACGATTGGCCCTTTCTCACAAATCCCGAAACACCCGGTGTTGGTGATGAATACATCACCGCCCAGATCGCGTTCGTCAACCTCTTCCATGAATTTTGCCATTACATCGACGCCTTCTTTGGTGTGACAGAATCCTTTCTGCTGACCTGTTGGGCGTGAACTGGTACAGATAAAGATATGTTTGCTTGGCTTTTGCATAGTACATCTCCGAAATAAATTTCCCGGGTTTATCCCCGGATATGGTTAAACATCTCTTCCTTCTTCTTTTCCCGGTACGAACTGTATTTCTTTTCAAGAAGTGTGTTCGTGAACCGGTCAAGGAATGCCAGAGTCCCGGCATATCCAGTTGAGAAGATCCGCTGACCGCCAATCCGATCATGTATCGGATATCCAATTCTGGTTACAGGAATTCCATGCCTCTCTGTCAGGAATTTTCCTCCAGTATGGCCGACACCGATCGTTGCACCAGCCGAAACTGCTGCATGCTCGATGGACGCAAAGTCAGCCTCCTCTATCAGAACCGGCTGTTCAGCCAGATCTAATATCATCGGTCCGAGGAGATCTTTCAGTTTGCTGTGTGGTGAACCACTTGCAATAACCACCGGCTCTGCACCGTTCTCGATACAGATCCCAGTCAAAGCATAGACCATCTCGGGCTCGCCATAGATAACCGGCCTTCCTTCTGCATTGTACTTGTGTGCATCTGCCATTCCATCAAGAAGCCAGCCACGTTCAAGTGCCAGCTGCTCAGGAACAGCCTTTCCACTTATTGAGGACAATGCTGCAACGAACTGGTCTACGTTATCTACTCCGATTGGAAGTGGTAGATTGATCAACCTGACACCGAACTGCTGCTCTAGGAATAATCCCGGGGATAGTGCATCCGGACAGGTCTTTCCAAACTGTATTGTAACTGGAGCACCTGGCATCCGTGAGATATCAGCCGGACTGGTACCTCCGGTTGGAATCTTCTGATACCTGCCACCGTATGGCCTGTCAAGAGTCATCGAGATATCAGGAATCAGAGTATACTCCATTCCAAAGAGCCCAAGGATACGTTTGATCTCTCTGATATCAGCAGGGCTGATATTGGGAACAATCACATTGATCCTTTTATGACCCTCACAGAGTTTTGCATAATGTGCAATAACTGCCCGGGTTGTGGCCCAGAATCCTTCTGAATGAGTGCCACCGTAACTGGGAGTTGCTACCGGAATGATATCAACACCAATATTCGGATGACTCTGCATGTATGATTTGATCATACGGTCCATATCCTCACCCATCGTCTCAGCAAGACATGTAGTAAGGATACCAAGCATCGTAGGCTGATACACCCGCAGCACATTATCAAGTGCTTTGTTCAGGTTTTTCTCTCCGCCGAGAATGGTCTGTTTCTCATTTAGCGAAGAGGAGGCGACATCTACCGGCTCGTGGAAATGCTCCACATTTGCAAGACGCATATACGTGCTGCAACCCTGCGAACCATGGACGAGTACCATTGCACCCTCAATTCCTTTGAATGCAATAACGCCTCCGAGCGGCATACACATGTGGCATTGATTCTCGTTGACTTCTTTAACCCGAAGGGTATTGATTGCAGTATGGTTCGTCATGATTACTCACCTCCTATGCTCTCTTTCAGATGTTTCCACACCGGTGAACAGGTCGTGATGTACACTTCACGTGCAAACGTCACTGCACCGTCAAATCCGGCCAGACATTCTTTTCGATCATGGTTATGATCCACAAACCCGATTCCAAGTTTGTAAGCCAGAACCCGCTCTTTGACTCCGCCAGCCATCACGTCAACCTTCATGTCCAGAAGGAACTTTTCGATCTCTGCCGGATTGGCATCGTCGACAACGATGGTTCCTTCACTCAGAAGGCCGCTGATGGTCTCGTACTCTTCCTGCTTTCCGGTCTGGGTTCCGGTCACCACGACCTCCATTCCGAGGTCCTTCATCTGCCTGATCAGGGCGACAGCCTTAAACGCACCGCCTACGTAAATCGCAGCTCGCTTTCCTGTCAGTTTCTTCCGGTATCCGGCGATGAGGGGGGTGATTCGTGCCAGTTCACGTTCAATGAGAACTTCTGCCTTTCTGATGATCTCGGGATCTGCATAGAATGCAGCAATTCGCCGCAGACTGTCAGCAGTATTCTCTGCTCCGAAGAAGTTGACATCCATATACGGAATACCATACTCCTTCTCGAGATTGTTTGCTACCCAGTGCATCGACCCGGTACACTGCACAATATTCAGGCAGGATCCGGGAGCCTGTTTCAGTGCTGCTACGGTTGAATCTCCAGTGAAGGCAACATTCACTTCAATTCCTATTTCATTCAGGTACCGTTCAATCAGCCACTTCTCTCCCCCCAGGTTATATTCACCCAGGAAGTTGAGTTTTCTGGTATTCTCGATTACTTCTCCGGGTTTAGGCCGGATAAGTTTCATTATCGCTTCTGCTGCAGCCCGGTATCCGACGATCTTATTTCCTGAGAGGAATCCTGATGATTCCACCGGAATGACATCTATTCCATGTCTTTCAGATGCATCTTTACAGACTGCAATGATGTCATCGCCGATCATCCCGACTACGCAGGTTGAGTACACAAACACTGCCGGAGGATGATACTTTGATATGACTTCGTCCAGACAGGCAGCCAGTTTTGGTTCGCCACCAAAAACCACGTCCTTCTCTTTCAAGTCGGTGGAAAAACTATGCCTGTACATCTCGGAATCACTGGAGAGACTTCCCCTGATATCCCAGGTGTACGTAGCACAGCCGATTGGACCGTGGACCAGGTGGATTGCATCCGTAATCGGATTGAGTACCACCCGTGCTCCGCAGAACACGCAGGCTCGCTGACTGACCGCCCCGGCCAGACTGTCATCTGCGCAATGAATGCGGCTTTTGTTCTTCCCTGTGGTTATGATGGAGTTTTGGCGTTCGCTAATGCATCCGGAAGATCCGGACGCAAGCGAACAATCATGCTCCATGACATTCACCGGTTTATTTTGATATAAGGTATTTTAAGGTTCCAATGATGCTACATTGGAAACTTAGAGTACCAGTTCGTAATCTTCGTCCAGGCAATCGCGATCCCGGCGTTCCAGGAGGGCATTGCTGATCATCTCTATGAGCCGGAGGCATCCTTTGTACCCGGTTATGGGTATGAGTGGGTGAACGGCCCGGTCAAGAATGGGGAATCCTACTCTGACAAGTGGAATATCCTCAGTTCTTGCGATGTACTTTCCGTATGTGTTTCCGATCAGAAGATCGACTGACTCTTCCTTGATCCACTGGTGGAGGTCGAAGAGATCTCCTTCAGCCTTGACGAGGTAATCTTCTATTCCGGCTTCCTCGATCATGGATCCGACTTGTTCTTCGAATGCCTTTCCAGGAGTACCGGTTATGACGTACTTGGGAATCATTCCCATCGTCAGCACGAATTCAACCAGTGGAACCACAATATCGGGATCCCCGTAGATGGCGACCTTCTTTCCCTGGTAGTGGAAGTGTGTATCGATGAGGGTATCAACGACCTGACCACGTTCAAGAGTCAGGTCATCAGGAACTACTGCATCGAACTTCTCTTTCAGGGTCATGATCAGATCATCAGTCGCCTTGAGGCCGATTGGAACCTTGAGAGGAACGCAGGGTACTCCGCATTTCTCCATGAGGGCTGCACCGGCAGCGTTAGATGACCAGGCTCCTAGTGCCAGGGTCAGACGTGAATTCCCGGTGTCCCTGATCTCTTCCACAGTTGTCCCACCCTCCGGATACATATCGTATTTTGCAGTTAGCGGAGAGTCAAGCACATTTGTGGTGTCAGGGAACATGATCATATCAACACCAAGACTTGAGGTGATCCGTTTGATCTCCCTCATATCAGAGGGGTTTACAAATCCCGGTATGATATTGACACGTTTCTTCCGGATTGTCTCCTCATCCCTTGCAGCCAGGTACGTAACCATGGCTTTGACCATATTAGAGAACCCGGTGATGTGGGAACCCTGGTATGACGGGGTGTTTGCATGGATGACAACCTTTCCTTCAGGAACCTCTGACTGTTTGATGATCGTTGGCAGGTCATCACCGATGGTCTCACTGAGGCAGGTGGTGTGGACTGCAATGATATCAGGCTTGTAGATCTCAAACACATTCTTGATTGCGGTCTTCAGGTTTGCTGCACCACCGAACACCGATGCTCCTTCGGTGAACGAGCTGGTTGATGCAAGGACCGGGTCACGAAAGTGACGAGTCAGATGCATACGGTGATACGCACAGCACCCTTGTGAACCGTGGCTGTGGGGAAGGCACCGGTGAATTCCGAGTGCCGCATACATTGCACCGATAGGTTGGCAGGTTTTGACCGGATTGATCTTTCCGGCCGTGTGAACTACCTCGCCTTCTGGCATACATTCGAGCATTCTTATCACTCCTGTTATTGGGTCTGTTTCTCCCAGGGGGCAGTGACCAGTTTCCATGCCGGAGTTGTGATTGCATTGGCAACATCACGGGCAAAGTTTAAAGCTCCGTTGTATCCGGCATATGGTCCGCTGTAGTCGTATGAGTGCATCTGTTTTGCAGGCACTCCGAGTTTCTGCACGTAATATTTGTCTCTGACACCGGCGAATACGAGATCTGGCTTTAATGCACGAACCATCTTTTCAAGTTCGTGGTGATTGCAGTCATCAATCATAATTTCGCCATCTTTCATGTCAGGCTGCATACCTTCATAGTAATTAAGCGGAACTTTCTTGTTCAGCTCATCGAACTTCTCTTTTGACATGTTCAGGTGAACATGTGCATCCTTAAACTTCTCAGGGTCCGGGCTCAGGTGCAGTTCGGGAATATTTTTTGAATCTGCATCAATCTTGAGTGTCGGAATGACCTGACGACCTTCGTAATCATCGCGGTGAGCGAACTCATACCCGGCCACTACCACTTCCATACCCAGGTCCCGGAGGAGGTGCATATAGTGGTGACTTCGTGAACCACCAACAAATGCAAAGGCAGTCTTGCCCTGGCAGATCTTGCGGTAGTGCTCGATGACCGGCATGATTCTGGCTTCTTCACGTGCAATGACTTCTTCTGTTTTCCTGATGAGTTCTTCATCACCAAAGCAGAGTGCCATCTCACGCAGGCTCTTCTTGGTCGCTTCAACGCCGATAAAGTTCACCTTGAGCCATGGAGTCCCATACTTGGTCTCCATCATCTCAGCGATATAGTTGATTGACCGGTGACACTGGACAAGGTTCAGATGTGCCTGATGAAGATTCTTGATCTCAAGGTAACTTGTGTCTCCTGTAAGGACACAGTTCACCTTGTATCCGATATCACCAAGTATCCTCTCCATTTCCCAGCCATCACCACCGATGTTGTATTCACCAAGAATATTGATGACGTACTTGTCATTCGGGTCCCGTTCCGGACCAGTTCCAATGACATTCTCCATCAGATTGTTGTTGGCGATGTGGTGACCTGCAGACTGGCTTACACCCTTGTATCCTTCACAGTTGAAGGAGAGTACCTGAATGCCATGCCGTTCCTGGGCAGCTTTTGCAACTGCTCCAAGATCATCTCCGATAAGTCCAACAGGACAGGTTGCACAGATTGAGACTGCACGGGGATGGAACATCTCCACAACCTCGTCAATCATCTTGGCAAGCTTCTTCTCGCCACCAAAGACGATGTCACTCTCCTGCATGTCAGTTGAGACACACAAAGTTGAGAACATCTTTTCCGGTGGGGTGTTGTCATCAGCTCGGGCCTTATTTCTCCTGGTTCCCCAGGCATAGAATGCACAGCCAATCGGACCGTGAACAATGTGGACCATATCCTTGATAGGACCAACGACCACACCTTTACATCCTGCATATGCACAGCCACGCTGGGTAATAATACCCGGAATAGTCCGGGTATTCGCCTCTATCTGCTGACAGGCCTGATTTGTATCTACAATGGTGATATGCTTTTTCCGGTTTTTGAGAACCTTTTCCGGATATTTTTCAAGCATATCCCCCATCATTTCTTCGCTCATTGACATTTCAATCAAATCCTGTATTACCAGATTGCTGCTTCCCCGGCTTCTCCTGTCCGGACCCTTATAGCATCGGCTATCGGCATGACGAAGATTGATCCGTCTCCGACATTATTCTCGGTCTTATTGGCTTTGGTGATGGCTTCAATGATCCTTGGTACATCGTCATCATGAGCAAGGATGGTAAACAGCCGGCGGGGAAATAGTCGTGATCCATCAAGGAAACTGACTACCTGCCGTTCTGCTTCTTCAACATCTATGCTCTCGTGTACCGCCATCTCCAGAAGCTTATTTTTCCGCTCCGCGATCACAGCCTCATCCTCAACTGGCTTTCCTCTGCCAAGAACTTTTATGGCAGTAAATCCTGCCACTCCGGCTTCGATCAGTGCTTTTTTAGTAGCATTCGTCTTATTCATCCTGACGACTGCCATGATCTCCTTCATGGACAATGCCTCCCTATTTAGAGGCCTCGTCCGCCCCGGGAGATTGTATAAACCTCTTCAAGCGGAGTGATGAAGATCTTACCATCACCAAATGTTCCATCCTCACCGGTTCGTGCGGTCTTAAGGACAACATCGATGATATTCTCACGCTCTTCATCATGAATGGCTACCATGATGAGGATTTTTGGAATCTCATCATAGAGCATTCCACCCATCTTGATACCTTTCTGCTTTCCACGACCGACTACATCAACGACGGTAGCTGCCGGAAACCCTGCTTTGGAAAGGGCTGCAAGTACTTCGTCTTTCTTTTCAGGTCTGACGATAGCTCTAATGAGTAACATGATTCCTTCCTCCTGCCACCTTATGCCAATGCATCCAGGAATCCGTGCTGCATCATCAGTTCTTCAAGTCTGTCCTGTTCCATCGGTTTTGGTTTAACAAACATCTTGTTTGTATCGATGGCGTTTGCAAGATTTTTGTACTCTTGAGCCTGCTCAGAGTCGGGTTCAAAGTCAATTACGGTCTTCTTGTTGATCTCAGCCCTCTGAACGAGGTTGTCACGTGGGACAAAGTGGATCAGTTGTGAGCCAAGTTCTTCTGCAAATGCCTTCAGCAGAGCATATTCATTGTCTACTTTACGGCTGTTACAGATGATTCCACCAAGTCTTACTTTCCCGGTGTCTGCATATTTCTGGATACCTTTGGCAATGTTGTTTGCAGCGTACAGTGCCATCAGTTCTCCGGAAGCGACGATGTAGATCTCTTCTGCCTTACCTTCACGAATTGGCATTGCAAATCCTCCGCAGACCACATCACCGAGCACATCATAGAAGACGTAGTCAAGATCCGGAGTATATGCACCCATTGATTCGAGCAGGTTGATTGATGTGATAATACCACGGCCTGCACAACCAACACCAGGCTCCGGACCTCCGGACTCCACACATTTTACATCCATGAACCCTGGTTTCAGGATATCATCGAGTTCAAGGTCGTCTCCTTCATCACGGAGGGTTGCCATGACAGTCTTCTGACAAAGACCGTGAAGCAGAAGCCTTGTAGAATCTGCTTTTGGATCGCAGCCAACGACCATGATCTTTTTTCCGGCAACTGCAAGTGCAGCGACAGTGTTCTGTGTAGTTGTGGATTTACCAATTCCACCTTTCCCGTAAATTGCGACTTGTCTCATGTTTATTCCTCGATTTATGAAATTTATCAAAACTATTCGCTATTCAGTACAACAGAGGGGCTGCCAATATCTGATGCCCCCCCTCCTTCACCCAACTCCCGGTTCAGGACCGCTGGCTCTGATCAAAACCTTCAGATTTCCGATCAGGCGTGATTATATCCGGTTCTTCAGAATTACCTGAATGTCCGGACAGGTGCCGTGGTCTTTCCGCCCGGAAGTAGGCAGGAAGTATACCTGTGATGGGTGAGACGATTCTGATCAGAAATTCTGCCAAACCGGACCCCGGAATTAGCAGGCATCTGTGATCTTATCGATCCACCTCGTCCCTCGTTCTTCATTCTATACTTCATCGATCTACCTCCAAGGTAGTTGATCATATGTTGGTATCGCT
>NZ_DATMYY010000062.1:0-9263 GCF_035560735.1 Methanospirillum sp. | reverse complement strand
TTAGGAGTCTATATTCAAAAATACGTATAAATTCTGGAAATGCGCCTATTGCTCATCCTTACCTGTAACACTCTCCTCTTCATCTGAGGTTACTTCCCTTCTCATTGAAGGGAAGAGGATGACCTCCTTGATCGAGGTGTTACTGGTACTGAGCATAACCAGACGGTCAATTCCAATACCGACACCACCTGTCGGGGGCATCCCATACCCAAGAGCATTCACAAAATCATAGTCATGCATTTGGGCTTCTTCGTCGCCAAGACGGCGTTTCTCTTCCTGGGCCTCAAACCGCTTAAGTTGATCCAGAGGATCATTCAGCTCCGAGAACCCATTTGCAAGTTCCATTCCAGCGATAAAGAGTTCGAACCGCTCCACATACCCTTGCTTTTCCCGGTGCACCTTTGCAAGGGGAGAATTCTCAATTGGGAAATCAAGGATAAATGTTGGCTGAATCAGTTTCTCTTCAACCAGAGTCTCAAAGAAGAGAGGAAGGGCTTCACGGTGGCTGCAAACAGCCTCTATTCCTTCTACCCCGAGAGTTCGTCCTTTCTCCTTGAGCTCGTCAAGTGTGTACTCAAAGATATCAACTCCACCAATGGTTTTTACTGCCTCGTCCATCGGCATTGAGTTCCAGGGAGAAGCAAAATTTAGGGTCTGTTCCTCATAGGTGACCTCGTATCCTCCAGTCACTTCCCTGACAATACCAGATATTATCTCTTCAGTCAGGCTCATCATATCTTTGTAATCAGCATATGCCTGATAGATCTCAACCATTGAGAACTCAGGGTTGTGACTGGTATCAATATCCTCATTCCTGAAGTTCTTGGCAATTTCAAATACCTTCTCAAATCCTCCGACCACAAGCCGCTTCAGATAGAGTTCAGGAGCAATCCGCATGTACAGCTTCTGCTCAAGGTAGTTGTGGAAGGTTGTAAACGGTCTGGCATTTGCACCACCATAGATCGGCTGAAGAGTCGGAGTCTCAAATTCCAAAAACCCACGTGAAATCAGGTTATTTCTAAGTTGGGACAGGATCTTGCTCCGGGTCCTGAACGTCTCCCTGCTCTCTTCATTGACGATCAGATCCAGGTATCGCTGTCGATATCGTTTCTCCAGATTCGTCAGACCGTGAAACTTTTCTGGCAGTGAACAGAGGGCCTTGGTTAGGAGTTCAAAATCATCAACCCAGAGAGTGATTTCGCCAACCTTGGTTCTAAACACTCTTCCTGTGACTCCAACAATATCCCCACGCTCTACCCCGGATTTAAAAACTGCAAACTTCCCTTCAGGGAGTGAATCCTTTCTGATGTAAAGTTGGATTCTGCCAGATTCATCCCCAAGATCGCAGAAGAAGGTCTTGCCGTGATCACGGACAATATAGATCCTGCCTGCAGTCTTTACCTGTTCTGGGGACGGGTCGTGGGTTGCCGAATCGAACGCTTTCCTTATTTCGGCAATCGTGTGGGTTCTCTTAAAAGTAGGAGGATAGAGAGGGACTCCCTGCTCCTCGAGAAGACTTCTTTTTGCGAGACGCTGTTCATCGAACTGTAACGCTGGATTATCAAATGACATGGTTGATGTATCTCCTCCCCCTGGTTTGCCCTGGTTGCTGACAGTCTATCCGGGACGGGGGAGGGGCTGACTAGTGCAAGCCCCGACGGTTATGACTTATTTATCTTCAGCAATACTGCAATATTCGCTTAAATAATCAAGGGCAGGCCGGAAATAACCTTCGTAAAATTGGGAGGGCCATGAGTCCCTGGAAAATAACAGATGCATGGAAGATACAAGAAAATAAAAAAAGGTCAGATCTTCCTGCCATAATAATATCCTACAATTGCAAGTGCCAAGACGATCAGAACGGGAGACGGCCAGGGTGCCCCATTAGACGTCGCTCCTGCAACTTTGGTGTCAGAGGTTAGTGCAGTATTTATCTGAAGCACCTGTCCGGGTATAACCTCAAAAGAGGAATTATACTCCTGATATCCATCTAGTTTTATTGAGTAGGTATGCTTTCCTGAACAGACGGCCTCAACTGTTGCAGGAGTTGTTCCTTTCATCTGCCCATCAACAGTGATATCAGCACCTGCAGGATCTGAACTCACCATCACGAGGCCGCATGCTTGTGGCATAGGGCTTGGATCCATCTGTGCTGTCACCGGAGTAATTACTCCGGCAGTGACCATAGTCATCGCTTCAAAATCTTCGTAATTCCTGCTTGTGACATATATCCGATGACTTCCGGGAGAGACATTAGAGATTTCAAGAGGTCTTCCTGTTTCAGTAAGTCCCCGATATTCATCGTCAAGAAACACAGAAGCACCCGGAGGTTCGGTGGTTACAACCACAAAGCCCCCCGATGCACCACTTGCCGGCCTGAGAGAGGCATGAACAGGGGTTATCACCTGATTCTGCACTGAAACCCATTCCAGATAGTCATCATTTCCGGCACGACTAACCTTAACTTCATGGCGACCAGGGGGAATATTTCCTACAACAAGATTGGTTGTTCCTGCATACACGCCATCTACATATGCCATGGCCCCACCGGGATCTGAACTGATCTCAAGCGTTCCTGAACCAGTGCGAATGGTCATGTTCGCTGAAATCTGGGCGGTCTCTCCAGGATGAATCTCAACTGTTCTGACAAAGGGTTCATACCCCATCATAAGCAGCGAGACCAGATGGGTTCCAGTCACTAGATTATGGTAGGTCCAGGGAGCCATCTGCCCATTTCCGTTGTCAACTGTTACCATCGCACCTGAGGGGGATGAACTCACCATTAAGGAACCTGTGGTTGCAACCGGGACCATTACTGCCATTACCGGGATCATTCCACCTGGTTGAACTGTCTGATTATAGGTCTGTTCCCATATCTGGAAACCCTGCATCATGACCCTGATCACTGTTACGTTGGCGGTCATGGCTGGAACCGGAACAATCACCGGAGTCTCCCCGGCAAATGCTCCATTGACTATAACATCAGCACCCTGCGGATTGGATTTCACCTCGAAATATCCCATCTGTGTCTGTTGGGCTGATACCGGAGCCAAGAAAGAGATTATAAAAATGATTGCCAGAAGGTATGCAGATCCCCCTATTGGGAACATCTCCCTCATCATATCGGTATGGTTCTCAGGTTGTACCTGAAAATATATCCGTTACATTTTATTCCAATAAGGAACGCTGGCTGATTCAGACCACAGGAGGAGAGGATCTGGAATGGTGCATATGTATGATGAACATGCACCAGGGCAATTACAATTCATATATCATGAAGAACAGATACTGTACCGGTAAACTGATGCGAATCTGTACAATCCCTAAAGGCGGATTCTTATCACCCTCATTTTTCTTCGTGTTTAGATAGGGGGCTGGAATTTTCCAGTCCCCAGGTACTGACAACGCAGACAGGTTACCGTAGGTCTTCGATAATTATGATAACTATATGTGGAATCTCTGATCCGACGATCATTGCCGGCTATGCCCTATCTATAGGATTCGCTCTCGCCTGTATCTTGTATGGACTAGTAAACTGGAACAGGGGAGGATCATAAATGCCAACAGATCCGGTTGTCACTCTGGCGATTGTCCTGGTTTATGTTGCGATTACCCTTATTCTCGGGTACATGGGATACAGAAAAACCAACCATGCGGAAGATTACCTGCTTGCAGGCAGGGATACCCATCCGGTTATCATCGCACTTTCGTATGGTGCAACGTTCATCTCAACTTCTGCAATCGTAGGGTTCGGAGGTGTAGCTGCAAATCTCGGTATGGGCCTGATCTGGCTGACTGTATTCAATATCGGGATCGGTATTCTTCTGGCATTTGTTGTATTCGGAAAGAAAACACGGGAGAAAGGGGTGGAAACTGGTGCAGTCACCTTTCCCGATCTCATGGGAAAGATCTTTCAAAGTCCGGGACTCCAATTTCTATCAGGTCTGATAATCCTTATCGGCATGCCACTCTACACTGCAGCAGTTCTGATTGGCGGAGCCAGATTCCTGGAATCAACCCTCAACATCTCCTATACCACTTCACTGATTGTCTTTGCAGCAGTGGTTGCGGTATATGTAATGTACGGAGGACTCATTGCGGTAATGTACACCGACGCATTCCAGGGAGGTATCATGTTTGTCGGGATGACATTGCTCCTGGTGCTAACCTATGTTTACTTAGGGGGAGTCACTGCTGCAAATTCAGCCCTTGCTGCAATGTCAAACCTTGTCCCTGCATCACTTACTGCCCAGGGAATGACGGGATGGGCATCAATGCCTGATGTAGGTTCTCCAATCTGGTTCACCCTGATAACTACACTCGTTCTGGGCGTAGGAATCGGTGTCCTCGCCCAGCCCCAACTGGTTGTCAGGTTCATGACTGCAAAGGACAATCGAGCACTTAACAGGGCTGTTCTTGTAGGCGGGCCGTTCATCCTGATGATGACTGGAGTTGCCTTTACCGTCGGTGCCCTCACCAATGTCTACTTCCTGCAGCATACCGGAAAGATAGCGGTAAATGCAGCCGGAGGAAATATCGACTCTATCATACCGGTGTACATCAACCAGGCAATGCCCGAATTGTTCGTGATCATATTCATGCTCACGCTCCTTTCAGCAGCAATGTCCACACTATCAGCCTTGTACCACACTATGGGAACCGCCCTTGTATGTGATATCTGGGGTCGGGGAAAGACCTGCGCTCTTTCGGTCAGGGCAAATCAGATCGGATGTCTGATCATGATGATATTGAGTGTAGTCATCGCCTTGTTAATGCCTGAGGGGATTATCGCCCGGGCTACTGCAATGTTCATGGGACTTTGTGCATCAGCATTTCTTCCCGCCTTTGCTGTAGGGGTATATTCGCATCACCCTTCCCGTGCCGGAGCTATCTGGAGCATGGTTATCGGAGCTCTGACCTGGTTCTTCTGGACTGCATTTGTACATACAGCAGAAGCTAAGACTCTGGGCATTTCTCAGGTCCTAACAGGAGTGCAGACGATCCTCGGGCTCCCCTGGTCTGTCATCGATCCCCTGGTGGTTGCACTACCTCTTTCCTTCATCGTCATGATACTTTTCCAGTTCAGGGAGCGTGTACAGATTAGACAGAATTCCTGCTGAAAAGGCTCATACTCTTTTTTTGTTGAGCCGAGAAATATATTAACGAATGACCCGTAATCAGTCATACAATAGCTGCTGGTGTGATGTTCTGATCTGTTTCGTATACTAAAGGGGGATTGCAATGGAATCGAAGAGCACAATATTAGTTCTTGCTCTACTCGTGCTCTATCTAATAGGTAGTGTAACTGCCGGATCCCTTCCTATTCAATCTACGAATCATTCATCCGAAGATACAACCATAGCCACAAATGTCGATGAACACAAGACCCAGGGTGATATCCTCGTGAGAAGTAACGGGATCCGGGAAACCTTTGGTGTGGCAGGGAAAGGGATCAAGGTTGGGGTGATTGCAAACGGAGCGCAATCCATCAATATCTCTCAAAAAACCGGGGAACTCTCTGCAGTGCATGTCCTATCGGAAGGAACTGGTGACGAAGGGACTGCAATGCTTGAGATTATCCACGACATTGCACCGGATGCTGAACTCTACTTTTATGCATATGGCAGCAGTTCTGACACA
Organism: Methanospirillum sp.; assembly: GCF_035560735.1. Lineage (GTDB taxonomy): Archaea > Halobacteriota > Methanomicrobia > Methanomicrobiales > Methanospirillaceae > Methanospirillum. The sequence goes on along the minus strand of NZ_DATMYY010000062.1, from coordinate 3,623 downwards.
TTCAAAACCGCAGTGACAGCCCTTGTAAACGCAGGGTGCAATGTCATCTGCGATGATCTCTACTTTTTCCGCCAGCCTTTTCTACAGGACGGGGATGTTGCTGATTATATCAGATCCGCCCTCAAGGCAAATCCCCGTCTGATATACGTGACAGTAGCCGGAAACTTTGCCCCACTCCATTATCAGGGACCCTGGAAGGCCGGGATACCGTATGGGAAAAACCAGACATTACAGGACTTTGGAGGAGGAGCCTGTGCAGTGAATATCACCCTTCTCCCTGACGAACGGGTGATTGCTACACTCCAGTGGGATGATCCCTGGGGTCATTCATTCACGGACTATGATCTGATCCTCACTGATCCAAGAACAGGAGCAGTGCTAGCAACCAGCAACTTCACACAGAATGGAACCACCGATCCTTTTGAACATCTCGTATACGACCCTCCAGGACCAAACTCAGAGAAGGTATCACTACAGATTGTCAGAAACGGTCAGACCGCAACTCCCAACATTCTCGAACTGTTCATCAGGGGTGTTGATGCGAAAGGGGTTGATAATGCATTCATGAAAGACCCCACTGACTCGATATTTGGCCATGCAGCAGTCGAAGATGTGGTCACAGTCGGATCAGTAGAACCAGTTCCCCCCTTTACTATATCACAAGATTCATCTCACGGTCCTGTTACCATCAGGTATCCTGTCTCGACTAAACGCTGGAAGCCAGATATCTGTGCCCCAACCAATGTCAATGTCAGCGGAGCAGGGAATTTTCCAAACCCATTCCCTGGGACAAGTGCTGCTGCACCACATGTTGCAGGAGTTATCGCCCAGCTCTGGAGTGCTTTTCCTGATGTTTCCCGTGACGAACTGAAGCAGGTGATCTACCAGAGTGCCGATGACCTGGGTGCTCCCGGCTGGGATGAGATTTACGGGTACGGGCTGCTCAATGCAGAACGGTCTTACCGGTTGCTCTTTGACAAAAACAAACCAGCCTACAACACGAGCGACGCGATCCTCAAATCCTGATGCTGGGAGCCAGAATTATCCTGCGTATTCCCATCTCCAGGAGAAGGTCATCAAGTTTGAGCTGGTCATAAACGAGCATCTTTTTCAAGCATTCTTCTGGAAGGAAACAGGTGAAGGGTTTGTCAGTCTCCAGGAAATGCCAGATCCACTCAGGTGGAAATCTTGGATCCAGGTTTTCCATGCCAAGTCTTTCCACAATCCAGTCAGAGGTGATATCCGGGGATGAAAGTCGGACAGATATACCGTCAGAACCGGCGGCAAGAACTCTGAAATTTTCACTTTTGCATGCCTCTTTCAGGTAATGACAGAGTATCCTGTTCCATTCATCACCAAGGAATGAATATACACACATAAAGTCCCCCTCGCTCCGCACCACAATAGAATCGGGTCCCACTCCCTCTGGAAGAGATAACACAAAATTATGCACTCCTTCCCGAATCAGATCAGGAAACGGAAGATCTGAAAGCCCATTCCTGACGATTTTTGCTACCTGCTGCATCAGGAGATAACTCGTTCCCTGAAATACACCTCCAAAAACAGGGGGAACTGCTGAGGATCTAATCGGAGTGGCTTGAATCACATCCGGTTCTGAATGAACTCCTGTCGGAACCCATGATATCCCACCCAGTCTGAAAGAACCTGTCCTGCAACGACCAGCACCCCTGGAAGATACCGTCCCTATAAGATCCCCTTCAGACGATCGCACCATACAGGTTTTTCCATCACCAATTACCGAGAACAGGGAACCATGCTGCTGATCTGCCCATGACTCGAGAGTTGGGCCGGGCATGCAAAATTCATGATCTAGAAGAATAAACCCATCCCTGATGAGCGATGATATGATGAGACTTATCCGTTCATCAGATATCCTCTGGCACCAGTCACATCCGGATACGCTTCTGATCAGAGTCTCTTTTGAGACTCTCCACTTTGAGAGAAGAGTGATGATAATCTGTTGAACCAGAACCCGATACGGGTATCTGATTATCCGGACATTCTCCACCAGACCTGAAGCCGCTGATGATATTGCAGCAGCAACCAGGGCGGTCTCCCCGGGATCCCTCAGCATAAAGACCATCTGTGCACAGTTACCTCTCCTCCCAACCCTCCCCAGGCGCTGGAGAAATGAAGAGACACTGAATACGGGACCAGAGTGAACCACCAGGTCAAGTGCTCCGATGTCTATGCCTAGTTCCAGTGTACCCGTACAGATGATGGTTCCGGATTTTCCTTTAATAAATGCCTGTTCAGCCTCATTTCGTGTTGCTGATGAAAGTGATGAGTGGTGCACAAAAACCTCAAGGCCGGTTCCTTCAAACAGACTTGAGAGAGTCTCAGCTTCCCCCCTGCTTCCTGCAAAGATAAGTGAGCGTTTCCCCTTGATCAGGGGCAGGATCCGGGTGCTTTCTGAACCATCCCACCCACACAGGAACGTAAACTCACGGAGAAGGGCTTCATGCTCTGCCATAATCACCTGCGAACCTGTACTCCTCCTACTCATCCAAGCAAGGACCTCATCCGGATTTCCGATGGTTGCAGATAGACCGATCCGTTGAACTGAGAGACCTGATTTCTGCTCCATTTTGGATAGGGATGCCATGAGTTGGCTTCCCCGCTCTGAAGATGCAAGAGAGTGTACCTCGTCAATGATACAGACTCTAATTCTTTCTCCCAGGAGAGAACCAGAAGGACCCTTCAAAAGAATAGTCAGGCTTTCAGGTGTGGTAAGAATTATCGCAGGAGTATCAATAACCGGAATTTTGGAGCAGAGGAGATCACCATGAACCTGGAGAACAGAGAGATGGAGTGGAGTAAGCATATGGTCAAGTCGGGCAGCCATGTCGGTGATGAGTGCCTTGAGAGGAGAGATGTACAAACAGACCGGAAGATCCGGATGCTGTTTCAGGATCATATCCAAAACCGGAATAAAAGCCGCCTCACTCTTTCCTCCTGCCGTTCTGGCAGTAAGGAGGAGATCATCACCGGAGCAGATCGGTTTATATGCGAGTTCCTGAATCCTCGTGAGATCCTTCCATTGCAGGGTATGACCGATAACCTGTTTCAGTGAGGGATGAAGCTGAAAAAAAATCGAGCAGGCAATCATTACCCGGACCGGATTACACTATATTGAACGCGACTTTGATCTGCTGTTCAAGCTGTGGTCGTGGAAGAACCCCTGCAATCTGGTTTATTACCTTACCGTTCATGAAGAAGAAGAGCGTCGGTATTGCACTGATCCCAAACTGGTATGCAATATGCTGGTTCTCATCAGTGTTGCATTTTGCAAACTGTACTTTCCCTGCAAGCTCACATGACAGGTCTTCGATCACTGGCGCGAGCATCCGGCACGGGCCGCACCAGGGTGCCCAGAAGTCCACAATAAGCCGGGGATAATGGTTCAAAGTATCGTTAAAATTCTGTTCGTTCAGAACAAGGATACTACTATGTGGGCCATCTCCCGCGGATGCAGGAGGATCGAACCGTTTTCTGAGCTCCTCCATTTTTCGTTCCCTTATCTCCTTGAGTTCATCATCCATACCAACTAGTTGTCAGATCCGGCAATAATCTTTCCAGCATAATTAGAGAAATATATATAT
>NZ_DATMYY010000061.1:0-7604 GCF_035560735.1 Methanospirillum sp. | reverse complement strand
TATTACAATAGTATGGTGGGGGCTCTTTTCAGAATAACTATAGGAAGTGCCGGTATGCAACCGGTGTGAAAGGCCCGCCCACTGATTGGGCTGAAAGATGGCGTTCAAGATCAAGATTGGCAAAGGGAAACCGAAGTCAGGTGGAGAGAGCGAAAGCCAGGGCTCCACATCTGGACCATCCGATATTTCCATAAAAAAGCCACGGCTCATTTCAAGCCTTAAAAAAACCGAATCAGGATCAGGAAAATCCGATATAACACCTCAACTAACACCTGAACCCGCGAAGGCAGGCATTAAAAAGTTCCCTGGGGTGAAAAAAGCAAAACCCTCTGAAGATGCAGGGACGCTAGATGCTGATCTGCCCGGTCCAACGAATCCAGAAAAGGGTGAGGAAAAGCCTAAAAAAACTGGGTTTTTTAGTAAATTTTGGAATATCGCTCCCCAGAAGCGAAGAGAGGTATACAATCCTGATCTTCACGGCCCTGTTGTTGATCTTACCTATGTTCCACCACCGGGAGTAGAGGAGATAGAGGTCTACCCTGTTAATCCTCCTTTTGCATACATCAGGATAACCTACAATTACAAGAACCATGAGTATCTCTACGAGGTTGTCGAGCCCCTTTACACAGATTCAGAGAAGAAACTGCTTGATGAACTAAAGAAAGGGATCTTTGAACGGGTGAATGTAAACACCCGACAGATCTCCCGTGAGATAGCTGCAGAACTCCTTGAAGAGATGATGAATGAGGTCTTTGCAGATTATGCGATTCACCTGGATCCAAGAACATATGCCAAGATCCACTATCAACTTCACAAAGACTTTCTGGGTAACGGTATGGTCGATGCAATCATGCATGACCCATTGATTGAAGATATCTCATGTGATGGAATCGAACGGTATCTCTTTGTATATCATTCAAAATACGAGTCGATGGAGACGAACCTTAAGTACCTCGATCCTGGTGATCTGGATTCATTTGTCACTAAACTAGCCCAGCGGGCGGGAAAGCACATCTCTGTCGCTGAGCCGATGCTTGACGCTACAATGTCTGATGGTTCACGTATCCAGATGACTCTCGGAACTGAAGTCACCGCTCACGGTTCGACCTTTACCATCCGTAAGTTCAAAGAGGTCCCCATCACTCCGACCGACCTTGTGGAATGGGGTACCTTCTCACCCCTCTCGATAGCCTTCCTCTGGCTGGCTGTGGAGAACGGAAAATCCTGTATTTTTGCTGGTGGGACCGCATCGGGAAAGACAACTTCCCTGAATGCCATCTCTCTTTTTATCCCCCCGCTAGCAAAGATTGTCACCCTTGAAGATACCCGTGAACTCAAACTTCCTCATGCAAACTGGATCCCAAGCGTGACCAGGGAGTCATTTGATATTGCTGGAAAAGGGGAGATCGATATGTATGAGCTCCTCAAGGCCGCCCTTCGTCAGCGTCCTGAGTATCTGATCGTCGGCGAAGTCCGTGGCAAAGAGGCTCTCACTCTCTTTCAGGCAATGAGCACCGGACATGTCACCTATTCAACGATGCACGCTGATTCAGTCGCCAGTGCTGTTCACCGTCTTGAAAACCCACCGATTTCGGTGCCCAGGAACATGCTCTCTGCCCTGAATCTTATCTGTGTGCAGGTCCAGGCAAGGGTAGGTGGGCAACGGATCAGGCGTAACAAACAGATCATCGAGATCCTGGATATTGATCCCAGGACTAATGAACTGATCACGAATGAGGTCTTCCGGTGGCGTCAGGCGACTGATGAGATCACGTATTCAGGAAAATCATACATCCTTGAAGAGATCATGGAAGCTCACGGATGGGACGAAGAACGGATTAGTCGTGATCTAATGCAGCGTCAGGAGGTACTCGAATGGATGCGTCAGCGTGATATTCGCGATTACCGGGAAGTGAGCAATATCGTGGTCTCATATTTCCGGGACTCTGAAGGGCTGATGGAACAGATTCGGTCCGGTGCAAATGAACTCATATGAACGGTTATGCTTCAACCTGCTCGGGAGCAGGATGCTTTCCAGGCGTGAAAAGTATTTTGATCTGATCGCTAATCTCCGCTCTGCCCGAATGGGAATTACTTTTGAGGCCTACCTTGCAACAGCAGTAATAACTTCCGCAATTGTTGGATTCTTCGGTTCCATACTGATTGCGCTGATTGTATTCCTACTCAATATTCCTGCGTTGATAACGTTCAAAGGAAATATCCCCCAGGACATTGCTTCTGGTATCAACCAATTCTCTGTCTATTCCCTCGTTGCTGGGACGATAATTGCAGGCATTGTTTCTTTCATCACCTTTGGTGGGTTTACTTATTTGATCTATCTCATCTACCCGTCAATTGTGGCAGGATCAAGGCGGAGAGATATTGAGTCAAGCCTGCCCTATGCGATCAACTACCTAGCAGCGATGTCCACAGCTGGGATTCCACCCGCAGAGGTCTTCAGACAACTGGGCAGCTCCACTATTTACGGCGAGTCTTCTGTTGAGGCCAGGTATGTCTCGCTTGAGATAGATGTATTTGGAAAAGATCTTATACATGCTCTCAAAACGGTTTCTATGGCGACCCCGAGCCAAAGAATGCGGGAGTTCATGCAGGGAGCGATTGGAAGTGTTGCTTCTGGCTCAAACATTTCTGATTATTTTAGGACAAAGGCAGAGCAGTATACATACGAGAACAGACAGTCGCAGAAACAATTCCTTGATACCCTTGCACTCATCTCTGAAAGTTATGTAACAGCTCTTGTTGCAGGAACTCTCTTCCTTATTCTGATCCAGTCTGTGATGTCGATTCTTTCGGGAGAAGGGACCCCGTTCTTTCTCTACATCATCATTTACCTGATCATTCCGTTTGGGAGTGTGATGTTTGTGGTTATGATTGATGCTATGACGCCGGAGTGGTAGAGATGGGTTTCTTTGACCGGCTCAAAAAGAAGGAGGAAGTAGTACTCAGCCTTGATGATGAGGCGGCAAAGAAGATCCTAGATAAGATAGAACTCCACCGACAATATTCCAAAGGAAATCTTCGGATTATCAGACATCCCTTCCGGACACTAACCGAAAAGCCTGTTAACATTCTTTTTGCATCTGTCCCTTTGGGCATTATCGTCTTTATCATTGGGTTCTCAATAGCAATCCAGAAGGATGGGATTGGATCGCTGCTCAAGAGTTCTTTTATTGATGATGTTATTGTAATCACGCTGCTGATCATTCTCGTACCGCTGGTTGTCCTTGATCTGCAAGAATCACGGAGAATCAGAAGCATTGAGATAGCACTCCCGAACTTCTTTCGCGATCTCGCTGGTATGCATGAGAGTGGAATGACTCTTCAGGGGGCAGTCCACCTGGTCTCAATGAGTGAGTATGGTGCCCTCACTCCTTATATCAGACAGATGGATCAGCGAATATCCTGGAATTTTCCATTCATTGATGCAGTCCGTGCCCTGGGAGAAGAGATCCCCATCCCGCTTGTCCGCAGAAGTGTGGATCTCATCGCCAGGGCAAGTGAAGCAGGTGGTGATATTGTTGAGGTGCTCAGAGCTGCAGCAAAGGACTCGTTTGAGTACGTAACACAGAACACAGACCGACGCAATAACATGTTCATCTATGTGATCATCGTTCTTGCCTCGTTTGGCGTGTTCCTTTTTGTGATGCTCATCCTTGTCTCCTCATTCCTGAAGACCATGGCAGATCTTGGGACAACCACCGGTGCTTCATCAGCACCCGGATTCAGTCTTGGTGGTTTTGATCTCGCTCTCTATATTAGGATATTCTCACACGGTGCTATGTTCCAGGGTTTTTTTTCAGGGTTGGTTGCAGGTGTTATGGGTGAAGGACGGGTCACTGCCGGACTCAAGTATTCAGTTATTATGCTCCTCATTGCCTGGATTGTCTTCAGGGTCGCTGTCTGATTGATCAGAGTCCTGCAGAGATCTAAAGATTCCTTCTGGTACCGTGATGATAAATTCAGCACCTATTCCGTAGGTACCAGATTCTTTAATATCCATTCCTGTGAGCCCGAGAACCTCCTTTGCAAAAAAAAGTCCCCATCCTGTCCCGGTTCCAACACCTCTTTCAAATATCCGATCTTTCATAGTTTCCGGAACACCTCCTCCGTCATCTTCATAGATGATGAGAAGATCTGAGTTATGCTGCCTTGTTGAAACAGTGATGTAAAAGACATCTTCTCCGTGTTTCAGACTGTTTTCGATGAGGTTGTAAAAGACCTTCTGAAGGAGCTGGTCAGCATAGATCTCATAATTCTCCCCCGTAACAGAGAACGTAAGCCCTTTCCGACGGGACATGGCATATGCAAGATTCCATACCGTCCTAAGGTCCTGCCAGCGTGGCTCCTCGATGCCAGCCTTCTGATATTCTTTGGAGAATTCGATGTGTTTGTTGATCTTTTCAGAAGCTTCTTCAGCACTTCTGATAAGTTGGGTAAGTGATGTGTCAATGTTTTTACGTCTGATGAGCCCAAGCATTCCCCTGATTGTTGTGAGTTGGTTTACAATATCGTGTCTAGTCATACTCCCGAGAAGTGAGAGTTTCTTGTTGGAGAGGAGGAGTTCACGCTCTGCATTCCGATACTGGGAGACGTCAGAAATTACACAAAGATAACCCTGTTTTCCTGTTTCAAGGGGATAGGGTGCCAATGCAATTCTCACCCAAATATCTTTTCCACTTTTAGTCCGGGTATGTATCTCATGGTGCCCTGGTTCCATAATCGGGGTGTGTTCACTCGTACTCTTGTCTTCCGAATTATGTAGAGAGAAGAGTAAGTCCAGGCGTCTTCCGGTCAGTTCATAGGAGGTGGTTTCAAAAATTTCTGCCAGAGCAGGATTTGAGAACCAGATCAGGTTATCAGGTCCAATTAGACATATCCCTTCCTCAACCAGTTCTACCAAGCGGGAAAGCCGGTGTTCTGAGGAGATTCTCTCCTGTTGGGCCTGTTCAAGAGAGCTTATCATATTGTTGATGGAACCGGCAAGATCCCCTATTTCATCATTTCTTTTCGTCTTGATTCGGCCTGAAAGCAGACCTGAGTTACCTATGCTGATGAGGTCCCGGTTTAGATCCTGAAGTGGTGAGATGATAATGCGGTTTAATAGCCATGATGCGAGGCACATAAAGATAATTGTCAGGAGAAGCAACGATGCAATCAGAAAGATCCGTGAGTATATACCTCCTCTATTCAAATCCTCTCGTTTAATAATCTCGATACTGAGAGCTGGCTGTCCTTTAATGTCAGCAATGACACTTTCGTAGGCATTATCAGTGCTTTTTTCCTGCGATGAACGAGAGAGAGATTCTAAATTTGTATCTAAAACTGGGGTAACAGAAATGTTCTGAAGAAGGTTATGTGAAAGTTCGTTTATCTTGTCATTATCCAGGCGACTGAGTATAACAATCGTTCCCCGGGAAGGCCCCTGTGTCATCGAGTTTAAAATTGGATGTGAAGCAACCGCATATGGAGTCTGGTTCTCTACAATGATCCCCTGGATTCCACCAGGTGATGCAGAAAGAAGAGGATATGTCTGCAGGAGTTTGCCTATGTATTCAGGGATTGGATCTGTAATATTGTTCTGGGAAATACAGATCCCATTTACCAAGGTGTTATTGAGATTGTATAATGTAATTGAATAAAGATTCATACCCCTGAGTGAAGATTGGACAAGGTTTGAGGAGATATATTCGGGATTTCCCGAAACCATATATGCATATGTGTCATCCCACACTCCCCAGTCCTGTGATATTGTGGAAAGACGGGATTCTTCTCCGTATAATGAGTTTTCAGCCCTTTGCAGGTCCTCCGATGCATACTGTTGCTCCAGATCCGAAAGACTCCCCATCACGGTGAATTCAAATGCTACAATTAAAATTACGGCAATCGCAAGTATTGAAACTCCGATTATGAGGATTGTTTGCGCATAGAGTCTCATTAACAAGAACTCCTGTATCTGGATGGGGTATAATGAACGACAATACCTTTATGTAAATGCAGATAATTGTTTCGCCGACAAGTCACAATTGACGCATTGGTATTGAGTTCGAATGAAATCAGGCCAGTTCCACCACGTGGGAAGACTCAGATGTGTTTACCTTGAAAGTAAAGTTGTGAAGAGTTCCATTTTCAGTGAGGACTACTCCAGTGTAATCCCCGTACAACAACTGAAAACTTGTCTGTCCTGTAGCCGAGGTGATATCGTTACCTACTATTTTTCCCCCGCTTTTTATAGTAATCCGTATTCCTGGCATGGATCGTCCACCTCTGCGAAGATCCAGCGTAATATTACCTATTCCCTTCCTGACAGATGGGATCTCAGGTATTGCATAGACATTTGGGGCCTTGATATGACTTTTATCATATATTCGACAACCGGTGATAAACCGGGTGGCGATCTCAGGAGCTGTCGGATAGAATGTAAACTGGTGACTATCCCTGAGAAAGAGGGTACTTTTGTCACCGTATAATATTCCTGACCTATCGATATAGATCCCCCCGTCAGGTTCTCCATTCTGGAATATTAGGAATGCCCGGTGACCATCGTGTCCTGTTGATGAAGCGATTCCATGCATCTTTGAGGCTCTTGCATTTCTTATCAGTTCAGGCAGATTCCACGATCCTGCAGGGCGAGTATTTTCTATAATAAAGTTGAGGGGGACATTCTCGTCAAAGTCACCCATATCCCTGGGCAGATCAGTTGCCTTCTCCTGGTACCGCTCTTCGCACTCTTTGATATCAGCTCGTGCCTCGCTTTCCTTGCTGATATCACGTCCGGTTGCTTTGCAACTTACGAGTTGTCCTTCTGTTGAGAAGACCCCTTCAATGTGCCACGAAAAAGTAAGTTCTCTTCCATCCGGTGATATAAGGGTCTGCTGTAAGTCTACTTCTGCTGATTCAGGGCTGAGCAGATATATTGCTCCCTCAAGTTCCTGTTGATCTTCAGGAGAGAGATCTGACAGGAATTTTCTACCGATCATATCGGTTGGTGCCCCGCCATTGAGTGTAGAAAATTGTTCGTTCGATCGGATGATGGTAAGATCTGGTAGAAAATCAACGATCAGGTCGCTTTGGACTGCAAGAACAGAGTGATAGAGTTCTTCCCTAGCAGCCAGTTCTTCCTGTACATCTTTACGATCTGCGACCTGAATGATTCGTTGCTCAAGAATTGCAAACTGTTCGAAGGGATCACTCCCTTTCCTGATATAATAATCAGCCCCGTGATTGAGGGCCTCTATAACGACTTCTTCTTTCCCTTTTCCTGTGAAGAGAAGGAATGGGATGTTTCCATAATTCTTTCTAATGTATTTTAAGAGGGCTACCCCATCCATATCCTGCATCAGGTAGTCTGATACGATGACTTGGTACGAACTCTTTGAAAGAGCTTCTATTGCTTCCCGTCCTGAACTGACACATGTTAGTTCTACTTTCCCGGAGTGGCCGAGGTACTCCTGGGCAAGCATCAGGTGAGGGATCTCATCGTCGACAAACAGGACCTGAATCGGCATATTTGAGCCTATTCTTTTTAATTTAACCTCTCTAATGATAATTGTTTGCTTATAAAAAATCTTGGGGTCACATATTGA
>NZ_DATMYY010000060.1:0-2441 GCF_035560735.1 Methanospirillum sp. | reverse complement strand
GAGTTTTACTTCAGTAAGCAGGATGGTGTCCGTCATATAGCCCAGGAACGGGATGTCTATATGAAACTCTTCCAGATAATCAAATGGGATACAATAGATGTCAGGGATCTTCGCAGATGGTTGATAGAACTTCGTGAGTTGTGCCAAATCATAGGCCTTCGGGTTGAAGACCTCATAAATTTCAAGAGGATAGATACGCAACCAATTCCCGCTGATATTGCCCGTTACCCGGTATTAGTTTTAGACAAAAGTGGGTATTGCCTGTCTGGGGAGAAATGGGATAAGGTTATTCACAAAGATGAAGTTCGTGAAGAGATGGGCCTTTAACTTTTTCAAATACCTCTTTGTTCTGGTTTCTTTAATTTGGCTTTGTAACCTCAAGGAGAAGGTCTAACGGGAGTGGTGAAGATTGAACATAGATACCATTCTCTGATAATACCTCTTCTATCTGAATCAATTGCTTCTTGGTTGCAATCATCTGTATCGTTTCACCAGGATTGATATTTCGAATTAATAATTTTAGCAGGATTGATAAGTTTGTACAGGATTCATCCCTGATATCAGCTGGTTCAGTCATGATAAAGAAAAAAGTATACTGTTGTATTGGGCTGGATGCGTGAAAAATGAGTAGTAAGGACTTATTATTATTTTGATAAGGTAAGTTCCCAAAGTCCGGACTCGACCTCACGAACACTACATTTCCATCCTTTCATTTCTGCATAAGCTGGAATTGTATCTTTGGCAGCTGGTGGATGATCACATATGACCTTGAGTATGCCTCCTGCAGAAACCTGATCAAATGCCTCTTTCACTTTTATGAGACAGAAAGGGCAAACAACACCTGTAATATCCAGTTTTTGTTCAGACATGTTATAACCCGATTACTTTAAGGAGCCCTTTTACAAATCCCATCGTAATGATGTAGAACAATACACTTCCTACTGCCATTCCAATGACAAACCAGAGTGATTTCATGTTGCCTTCTGTTGTCATCACGAACTGTCGGAGAGGGCATCCGCCTAGGTAAACTCCAATGACACCGATTCCTGCTCCTCCTATGAGTGCAAGGATCAGATATGCTGCTGATGACATATCAGCTGGAGCTCCGGGAACTGGTGACAGAAGGCCGCTTGTTAATGCCCAGGGAAAGTGCTCAAATGCACCGGCAGTAATTGCATGGAAGACCAGGTAAGCTACAAATGCACTCACAACTATTGCAAAAAAACCCTTGAGAAGTCGTGTGTGCTTGAACAGGATATAATCTCTGAATCCTCCGATTGCACAGAATCCTGTTCTCTGCGCAAGATATCCAATAATACATCCTGCGATCAGGGTGATGACTGGGACAAGAATAACGGCTAGTTCTTTTGAGATCCAACCTGCCATTTAAAGACCTCCCTTGGAAGAGCGTTGAATCAAGATGAGAGATATCCAGACACCAACAACAATACCGATGATTCCCACAAGGGCTACCAGATCTCCATATGCAAATCTGATTGCTGCACGGTATGGGCAAGCCCCAAGAAGGAGACCAAACTGCATCAGAAGAACCCCGCCAATGAAATAGAGGATGACATCTTTAATGGATGCTGACTTTACTCTGAATTCTTTGCTCACCTTTGCAGCGATGAACCCTCCGATGAGAACACCGACCATACTCATTACCGGGAGAATGGCAGCTTTTGAAACTGCTGCAAGACCAAGGTTAGTGCCTAACCCAATGTTGAGTAGTCCATTTACAAGGTCACGTGTATGACACAGGGCACAAAATCCATATGCCTCTGGCCCTCCTGCTGAAATTGTAAGTCCCTGGACGATGGCAGCGAGGATACCTATAATAATCCCCAGAATAATGGGACCGTTTGTTCCCTCCAGGCAATTATCAAATTTCTTCATGAGAATGTCTACTCCTTCTTCACAGAAAGGTCGAGGGGTATTGCATTTTGAACAGTATACATTGCCATACAGCCGTTAAGGGCAGCAAGCCTTAATTCCTCAATTTCTGTATCTGATGCATCTGATTTTACGGAAAATATGAGGCGATATGCAGAAACAAGAGGCTCTTCGGAAATGTTAAATTGCTTTAGATAATTTAAGTCTGCCTCAATTGTTGTTTTTAGAGAAGTTACTTTGATATTTTTCTTCTCTGCGGCTGACATAAATGTAGCACTTGCACATCCAGCAATCCAGAATAACCCGTACGACATTGGACTTGGGCTTGGTCCCGGCCCTGCGAAATTTGGATGAGACAGGGAGAAGGAAACCATTCCACCGTTGGTTTTTGCCTGTGCAGTAAATTGCGGGCCTCCTTCCTCATAGCACCAGGTTCCCTCTACTTTGGTGGTAAATTTTGCATCATTAGGATTTTTCCTGATTTCTGCCTCATAGGCATCAATCTGTGCCAGGTCAATATTGTTAAGAGTCAAGATAACCGTATTAAC
>NZ_DATMYY010000059.1:0-15319 GCF_035560735.1 Methanospirillum sp. | reverse complement strand
GAAAAAACTCTGAATGGACTTCAATTATGGATTTTTTGTGAGTGTCACCTGTAAGCCGAAGACTCACTGGTGACCTTTTAACATCAGAAAAAAAAGCCAGACTCAATCCCTTTGGGAGCCCTTTCTGTCAGTTATCTTCCGGACTGTAGACCCGGATTCATTCCTGGCATTTGTGGTCCGGCAGGTTGGTTTCCTGGATACTGACCTGGTTGACCATTGGGTGGGTGCTGATTCATTGGTGGAACTGAGAAATCTGAAGTAATTGATGTGGCCCTCTGATATGCATCACGTGCATCCTCATATCTTCCCAGTTTTTCGTATACATCACCAAGATTATTCCAGGCCTCAGTATAACCGGGATTTATTGCAACAGCCCGGCGGTATGCAAGAACGGCATCCTGATATCTGCCCACCTGCTCATATGCCTTTCCAAGATTATCCCACGCCTCTGCATAATTCGGGTTTACAGCAACTGCGTTCATAAAAGCCGTAGTAGCAGCATCGTAATCTCCGCTGCTGTAATATGATTCACCCTGGTTGTTCCAGTCAGATGCAGTGTAATCAGCAGCACATATACCTACTCCTGACAGGATCAGAATAAGTAAAAATGAAAAAAATTCTGATACCTGAAATGGACTACATGATTGCCGGAGACATTTGTTCTTCCGAAGATCCATGTTTGGACTCTGTCTGATATCTGAAAAAGAAGATCCAACTTTTTAGTCTATTTCTGCAACCATGTGGTTGCCTCTCACGATTAAGACATCCCGTTTGCCATTTTCTTCGGTGAAACACTGAGCCAGGGAGAGGGGGGATCTAACCTGGGACATCCTGGCCGCTTATATTTTCTGCTATCAGAGAACTGGTATCGCATACCGGCTCTGATTATCCGGTATCTTATGGATCATGAAGAGAAAAGTGCTCATCAATATAACAACACTGATCCTCCTTGTTTCAACGGTGATCTGTGTTATTACTGGAATAATAAAATGGCCAGGTCTATTGACCACATTTGGGTTTACCTATCGTCAGGTTCCCATAGCCCTAATAACTGATCTACATGATTGGTCAGGAATATTGATGGCAGTATGTGCTCTGCTTCATGTTGTTCAGTTTAAAGCACGAATGAAACGGATAATCAGGAGCCCGGTGTCGTAGGAACTGTTTATGAATCATAATAGAATTCTCATCATCCTGCAGATCTTCTGTCTGCTCAGTTTTGCCGCAGGAATCATCGGCAATGTTACAGCAGCAGATACTAAAGACGGGTGTCAGGATCCCACAATCGCCACCACTTCTTCATCAAAGAAGGACAGTATCAGCGAATCAAACGCCAC
The DNA here is from genome assembly GCF_035560735.1 of Methanospirillum sp. GTDB lineage: Archaea > Halobacteriota > Methanomicrobia > Methanomicrobiales > Methanospirillaceae > Methanospirillum. The sequence goes on along the minus strand of NZ_DATMYY010000059.1, from coordinate 13,982 downwards.
AACCCTGATTGATGAGGATACACAGGCAAAAGCTGACTCTCTCTCTGGGACCTGCCCAAAGGGGTTCCACTGTAGTTGTCCGGGTTGCCCGTTATACAGCGATCTGGATGAAGATTCCTTCTGCGATCTTGGAGAAGAGACCCAAGCCTGAACCCGGTTGTTTCACCTGAACATGGTGCAACCCAGACTCTCAAGGGAAGCACTCCCAATTTTTACGTTTGTTATATCTTCGGGCCGGTGCAATCAAGGTACTATGGTACTGAAAGCAGCATTCATCTTTGTTGCACCTGATGCAGATCCGGTGAAACACCGTTCGGTTGTAACCACTCCAGAAGTAATCCTGACAACAGTCGGGGTTGCAGATTATCAGATGGCTGAAGAGATCGCTAAAAGCCTCGTTGATGAAGGGGTTGGTGCGATTGAACTCTGTGGCGGTTTTGGGATCGAGGGTACTGCTGCAGTAAAAAAAGCAGTCGCTGGAAAAGCAGTAGTCGGGGTTGTACGCTTTGACCCTCACCCGGGCCTTGAATTCAGGAGTGGTGATGATTTGTTCTCACGTGCCGGGTAGGTCTGATCTTCTGACTTGTTCCAGAGTACCTTTTCTGCCATATCTCCTGCCGGAGCGAATATGATTAGCACCGGGCGGTGCGAAGCTGCTATACAGGATATTTTGGCCGGTCTTCCCTATGAATCAGCAGATCTCAACCGGTATCTGCTCACAGCCTGCCAGCGATATGAGGGTCACCCCTGTTACTTCCTCATTGCCGGGGAGATCAGCAGGGTACTGCTCTCAAATTCTTCTCCGCGTGATTTTGTCCGCTTCTGTGAGGAGTCAGGTAACCCTGAACCTTTTCTGGTTCCTCTTCTCGCTGATCTCTCCAGTAATGTAATAACCAGGTCTTATGATCAGGCTTCTGTAATTCTCCCTTTTCTCCTCCCGTTTGGCGAACATCTGTGGCCTGAATCAGGTTCAGAAGAATTCAGATCCTTTCGTGATCTTATCGAGTACACCTGGTACTTAACTGAGTGTGAACCTGAACATGACGTTATTGTGCTCCCGTATCTCCCAACTGACATCCTCTACCTGTACGCAAAATACCTTAAAGGAATTAAGGAGGATGAGAAAGCACTCAACGTTCTTGAAAAAGCCAGGCACCAGAGTCCTGTACATGCAGGAATACTGGGAGAGATTGTCTCTCTCATGCTTCAAAGCCGGCATACAACCGAAGCAGTCCCCCTGCTCGTGTTGTCATTCAGAACAGCGTGGATGAAAGAGGATCTTGCAACTGCATTCAGAAATCAGGGATTTTTCTTCTCATTACAGGAGGATGAAGAGGCTGCCATAACCTGTTACCTGATGGCAGAGACCTGGGAAGAGTCACCTGACGGTCGGGAGGAATTAAAGCTCATCACAGGGCAGACCGGTGATATAGATTATGGATATTACAACCTCAATGGAAAGAAGATCCTTTCTGACAGGAATGTTCCCTGTGGCCCAGATCCTGTGATCATCTCGCTTCTCACAGGTATTGCAGAGAATTACCTTGATGAAAATAATCTCATGAAAGCCAGAGAATATCTCATCAGGGCCGGGCAACTCCTGATGAGCGATGAAATCGAAGACCGGATTCAGATGATAGAGCGACGACTGGAAGATGGGGGTTCATTCTGATTCCCCCTGTTGTCATTCAAAAATAGGAATCAAACCGGCTGCATAAGAGTTCTGAGCCTCACACCGGTGAGGGTAATGATTCCCCCGACAATTACTGTCAGTGCACCAAGAACATCCATAAAAATTATCAGTACTGCTGCCGGTTCAATGAAACTTACTATTCCAAGTAGCAGGGAAACTGCTCCGATGAGCATTCTGCTGATGAATCCCTCGGGGACCGCTTTTCGTCCTTTCAGCACTCTCCTAAGTAGCATGACAGATGATGCAAACATCCATCCTGAGAGGATGACAAGGATCACACCTCCCCAGAGTTTAGGAGGAATTGCACCAAGAATGAGACCTGCCCCGATGATCCAGACTCCTCCTATGAGGTCATTGCGATTCACCACCCTGAATGGACGAATTGAGATGCAGCTTTTTAGGGCGAGCACTCCTGAAATCAGAACCACTCCCGGGATCAGGTAGGCTGTAATCCCCAGAAAGGTCAGGTCTGGAACAATAAAGAAGATAAGACCCATGAAAATTACCAGGGGACCCAGGATAAGATGATGGCGAAGGATCGCATTTTGTTCCTTTAGTTGTTCGCTTGTGCCAGACCGGTAGTATTCCCTGGTGAAGGAGATGAGCGTGATGAAGGTCTCTGATATCATCAGCAGAAGAGGTGCATCATCGATGAGGTGAAGAAGGGGATGTTTCTTGGGATCGTACCGATCAAGATGCACTCTGAATTCGGTTTTTGTCTCATGCAGATGGTATTGTCCGCACCGGTAACTGGCTATGGTTCCGGGTGTCGGTACGTTGATCTGTGATCGTTCCCATCCTTCTCCGAGTGGTTCTGTCACCTGATCCCTGGGGATCACCACCTCCCAGAGTCCTTCATGGAGAGGGTGCAGAAAATCTTCGATTGGCGACATACATCAGTATGGTAGCCATCGACGAGAGATTGTATTAATATGCCGCAGGGGTCTTGTTGTGCAGGAATATATGGAATATCAGCAAACAGATGAACAGATGGAGGAGGCTTGCCGCGATGAGGCTGCATATCTTGAAAATGCCATTGCAGATGAGAAATTACGTCTCCAGGCTCTTCTTGCAGTGATCGATTCTGATCGCATTCATGCGGCAGGATATGGCGCCCTCGTAGTTGCCGCTATTCTTAATCTCATCTGTCTTGCAGACAGGCCCGGCAGTTATATGGTCCTGTGGATTCTTGCAAGCCTCTACTTTTATCTCATCTATCCTCTCCTTCCGGTGGCATTCATCCTGATACCCGGCCTTTTCAGGAAGACTACTCAAAGCAGATCTGACCGCGATCCTCTGCTCCCCTGGCTGAAAAACCTGCATCTTGTCAAAAACCGCAGGATCATACTGCAACTAGCCATCCGGTTCTTTCTCCTTGGCATCATGCCGCTTACATCAGGAATGGTTTTAATATACAGCCTCTCCCTCATGTATGCGATAGCCCTTGGTGCAAATGGTAACGTTCCCCCCCTTACCTCCCTGCTCATAATAATCCAGTGCCTTGGGATCCTGATTTTTTATCTGGATCTCTCCTGTCTCAAACGCCAGTTTTCTTTCTTCACCCGGTCACTTACTTTTATTACTTCAGATCACTGGATTCGATATCTGCTGATTGCCGTCTTCGGGGTCCTGGTAGTTATTATCGCCTCGTGTGCGACAATTATTCTGCTGATTGCAATCCTGATGCCTGGATTTACCCTTGGTATGTATGTGGATGCCACAGTCCTTGTTCAGGACAGGGCAGATATCAGGATCCTCTTGCTCTTTTTATCCCAGTTCATAATAATGCAGTATTTTCAGAGTGCCCTTAGCCGGAGAATTGCAAGGACACTTTGCTCTGATCAGTTATTCAGAATCCAAGAGGCTGAAGAGATGCTTAACCGCTCAGCTTCAGAATCAGTACCAGCAGTTAGCAGGGATGAAATGGCTGCCATGGTACTCCCACTGGTGATAGAGTCAAGGATCCACGACATCACCAGAATGCATATGGGTGGTCTCTTCCCGACCTATACAATAGGGCTTGATATTGATGAGATATTCAGAATCAGATCACTTGAAGAACTCTCCGGCATGTTCAGAAAATGAAGGGTGCTAGATTCCAAAAGGTTATAATTCGTGAAGTAGGAGTAGTATTTCTGAATAATCTCAAAATATTCCGGGAGGTTGACAATACTACATGATAACCGTGCTCACTGTTGATGATGAGCCGACTCTTCTCGAGGTTGGCAGACTTTTTCTTGAGCGGATGAGTGATATCACGGTTGAGACCGCTTCAAGCGGAAAAGAGGCCCTTGAACTTCTGGGGGGAAGACCGTATGATGCGATTATCGCTGATTATGATATGCCTGAAATGAGTGGTATTGAACTGCTCCATATTGTCCGATCCCGGTTTGGTGATCTTCCGTTTATTCTCTTCACTGGAAAAGGTCGCGAATCTGTTGCAATTGATGCCCTGAATGCAGGTGCTGATTTTTACCTTCAAAAAGGCGGAGATCCGAGATCGCAGTATGTTGAGCTGGCCTCAAATGTCAGGCAGGCGGTCAGAAGAAAACTGGCTGAAGATGCAATCAGACATAAGATCATCTTACTCACAAGTCCTGAAACTGAAACCGAGTCGCTCACCTTTTATGACGTCTTCAGTATAGACGATATCCAGAAGATCCAGGATGCCTTCTCATCTGCGACCGGGGTTGCATCCATTATTACTGAACTTGATGGCACACCTATAACGAAACCAAGTAACTTCTGCCATCTTTGCAACAATATCATACGAAAAACTGAAAAGGGTCAAAAAAACTGTTACATCTCTGATGCAGTTCTTGGGAGGTATCATCCAGAAGGGCCGGTGATCTCCCCGTGTCTCTCAGGCGGACTCTGGGATGCCGGGACTAGTATCAGTATAGGAACAAGGCATGTGGCTAACTGGCTTATTGGTCAGGTCCTTGATGAGCAGGCTGATTATGATCGCATGCTCCTCTACGCCGACGAGATTGGGGCAGATCGAGTAGCTTTTGAAGAAGCGCTGGCTTTAGTTCCGAGGATGAGCAGGCAACAGTTTTTGAGCGTTTCAGAGGCCCTTTTTATTATCGCGAACCAGTTATCGCTTCAGGGCCTTCAGAATGTTAAGCAGGCACGTGAAATATCAAGAAGGGAGAAGATTGAACAAGACCTCCAGGCTGCGAATGAACAGATAGCAAGAGCTGAAGAGGAACTTCGTGAACAAATCAACGAAATTCGTCAGGCAAACCAGTATGCCCGTCATCAGGAGCAGCAGTACCAGGCCCTCTTTATGCATATGAGCGATGGGCATGCACTCAGGGAGATGATCACCGATGGAGGGGTGGTGACTGATTATCGGTTTATTGATGTAAACCCGGCATTTGAAGAATTGATTGGAAAAAGCCGTGATAAGATCGTGGGAATGACTGGTTCTGTAGTTTTTAATAGGACGCCCCCGCCCTCGCTTGAACTTTTTACCAATGTATACAAAACCGGCACGCCCACAATTAGAGTGATAAAGCACCCTATTCTGCAACGAGATATAAGGATATCAGTATTCAGGCCGTATGAAGGAGTGGTGAGCACAATCTTATCAAGACTTTAGGTCGTGTTCTCTGTGAATTCTGAAACTTCCATAGTATTAGTATCACTCTCTTTAGACTGTTTTACTGTGACACCGTAATGATTTTTCAGGTACCTGAAGATCTTCTCAGACTCATTCCATCGCAGGTCGAGTTGGTTGATCATTGCATCAATCCTTCTAACCTGCTCTTCTATCACCGGTGTTCCATCAGTGCTGTAGATTTCATTTGTCCCAAGGATGACAGTGAGCGGGTTTCTGATCCCATCATTCAAAGCAGAGAGTTCGGCAAGGTTACGCTGGATCTGTGTAATTACCGTCTCCCGCTCAAGTTCAAACCGTATTCTTTCGGTGATGTTCTGCATCTCGGCACAGAACCATTCGTTACCTTCAAAGGTAAAATACCAGAGCACTATCTCAACCGGCAGGTCACTGCCTGATTTAGTTTTAATGTTTGATTTTATCCTGATCCGTCCATCTTTTCTGACTCTGGTGATGAGTCCATTTATGGTATCATCATTAAGACGTGAATTAAGAACTGATAAGTGCATATTTGTGATTTCATCCTGTGAATAACCGGTCGCTTGGCAGAAGGTCTCATTAAAGTCACGGATATCTTTGTTGTTATCTATCCAGAGAAACATAGCCTGGCTGTGATCTACCGTGAATCGTGTGATGAGCAGGGTATCTGCAGTTTTTTTGTGATCAGCCAGTTCACGTTCTAGATCGCAGGTCTTCGCACTCACAATTCGGGTGAGAGATCGGTTCCAGATGATTACTCCCCCAGTCACCAGAAGGAGGGCAATCACCGTTCCGATCGTAAGCAGGATTAAAACCGGATCAATCGGATGTTTTGTGAGTGCGGGAGATATCCATCGTCTGAAGATCTCGTCACGTTTTTCAGGCGGTATTGCCTTGAGCCCTTTGTTTACGATACTGAGCAGTTCTGGTGCATTCTTCCTGATTCCAAAGGCATATTGAAATTCTGTAGTATTCTTTGGGGTATACGACCCTGACACATGGAGATTAGTTATCCCTTCAGACTCGACGTAGTATGTTGCAGAGGCTAAATCTCCAAAGTATGCATCTGCGGTTCCAAGAGAGACGGCCATAAGTCCGGATCTGACATCAGGCACCGTGACGATATTGATGTCTGGGAATTGTTCTCTTAACAACAGATTCGTTGTATATTCTCCAACTGACGCAACTCTCTTTCCTCTTAACTGTTCAAGGGTCATATCGGTTGGGGTATCTGATCTGGTGATAATGGGGAGGAGTGAGCGATAATAGGGTTCAGAATAGACCAGGTAATCGTCCCTGAGACTGGAAATGTATACTGCTCCGAGAATGTCCACAGATCCGTTTTTGATCTTTGCGATGCATGTGTCCCAGTCTTTTTCATGAGACACCTTTATGCGAAGTCCGGTGTTTTTTCCAACCTCTCTGAGTAGATCTGCCGATATCCCCAGATAGTCATCAGATTTTGTGATCTGTTCAAACGGTGGGTAGTTCAGATCAGGGCATACAAAAATTTCAGGATGGTCTGCAATCCATTGCTTCTCATCAGGTGTAAGATTTACCGGGCTATATCCAGTAATGGCATCCATCGGTCCCGAAGAGGGGATAACTAACATCACGATTGCAGCGATGATGAACCCGGTAATGACCATGCCAAGTAGGAGTATTGGACTTGGATACGAACATTTTGCAGTATTGCCCGCTGGTTCTGGTTGGTTCATGATCACTCACATCCGTGCCTATTACCCTGATCACTCATGAGGGGTTGACTTGTTACCTTCTGTGTAGATGGGTACAATTCTTTCTTATAAATAAATGCCCGGAAACTAAACTTTATTCCCTGATCAGTGTACCAATTTTCACTTACTTATCAGGCGAATCGATATTTTCCTTCCGGAACGAATATCTCAAACCGTGCCCCCTCGAGAGGCTTTCCTGTCTCACTGATTGAAAGTCCAGTGATTGCGAGGATCTCCCTTGCGAGAAAGAGTCCTATTCCGGTATGTTTCCCATACCCATGATCAAATATCATATCCTTTTCCCATTCTTCAACCCCTGTCCCATCATCCTCGAACATGATTATCAGTGAATTCTCCACCGTTTTTGAAGAGACAGTAATCCTTGTAATATCCTTACCATGACGGATGGCATTCTCTAATAGAGTTGTAAACACTTTTCTGATGATAGGGTCTGCATAAACTTCCAGACCCGGATGTATCGTCTCGGTCAGATGCATTCCTCCTAGCCTGACCTCATAGCATGCAGATCTGATGAGTGGTTTTATTCTGTGCCATCCGCTTGACACTATCCCAAAATCTTCATACTCGCGGGTAAACCCGATGATCTGCTCTATCCTGTCACATACGTCTTGTGATTGTTTTATACGGGTGTGAATAACTTCAGGATCCGATGTCTGGAGGATCAGATCATGAAAAGCCTGCAAGGCACTGAGCTGGTTGAGGATATCGTGCCTGGTAAGTCCGGTGAGAAGCCTGAGCTTCTGGTTTGCCTCTTTCAACGCCTCTTCTGCCTGTTTTCGTTGTGTGACATCGATTAGTTGCTCAACAATGAAAGCAACCTCTCCCTTTTCATCAAGAAGTGGTTTAGATCTACAGTCCAACCATAATCCTAGTTCAGGTACGAACCGCTCTGTCTGTTCCATCTTCTTTGAGACCAGGGATTTGGTAGTTGCACAATCTTCACATGGAGATGTTCTTCCGATGAGTTCATAACATCTCTTCCCTATGACCTCGTCTGGAGTTTTGTGCAGGAGTTCATATCCTGCCCGGTTGTACCTGATAATCCGGTGATCGGTCTTCTGCATCCCTATGGCGTCCTGCAGTGAGTCGAGTACCGCATTAAGGAAAGATTCTGAAGCTTTTAGTTCAGCCTCTGTCTTCCTGATATTAGTTACATCACGTGCAACCGCAAATATCCCAACAATTCTGCCTTCCTGATCATGGTAAACAGATGCATTGTACAGGACAGGGGTGATGGTTCCGTTTCTGTGTCTAATCTCCAGGGGATAATCCCTGATAACCCCTTTCTCAAATGCAATCCTGCTCCCTATTCGGGCTGTGTCGGCATCTGTAAAGTAGTCAGAGAAATCTTTCCCAATCAGGTCATCTCTGCTATAGCCTGTCAGTTTCTCAGTGGCTTTGTTGACATCAGTCATCTTGCCCTGCTCGTTGATGGTCACAAACGAATCAATGCTGGCCTCAATGAGCCCCCGATGGTACTGGTTCATTCCCCTGAGATGATCACGGATAAGTTGGACTCCGGTGATATCCAGATGAGTACCTACTGCTCTGATGGGAGATCCATCTGTACTCCTGGTTATAACCTTCCCTTTGTCAAGAACCCATATCCAATCCCCGTTCTTACCTTTGAGCCGGTACCGAAACTCAAAATGGGGTATTTTTCCCTCAATCGTCTCCCTCAGTGCTTCAAGTACTCCAGGTAGATCATCAGGGTGAACGAGTTCTATCCATGAATTGTAATGAGGGACGATCTCATCAGGTGCATACCCGATCATGGATGCCCATCGGTCATTGATTGCTATCCTGCCTGAAGGGATGTCCCAGTCCCAAGTTCCAAGATCTCCCCCGTGGATTGCCTGATTGAGCCGCTCTTCCCGGTCTATGAGTGATAACTCTGCCTCGCGTTCCCTGGTAATATCCCTGAATACACAATGGGTCTGTCTGAATGATCCGTCAGGATTTTTTCCGATATTTCCATCAAATGAGACCAGGATTGTCTCTTCATTCTTCTTTTTCATCCTGAACTCGATCCCGTGAACCCTTCCGATATCTTTGAACATGGGGAATCTCTCCCTGAAAAGCCCCTGATGTTCAGATATAATAAAGTCCCCAAACCAGTTTCCGACAACCTCGTCATATGAGTACCCAAGTGTCTCAAGCCAGGCATCGTTGACATCAAGGAACTTTCCGTCTTCGTCAAGCGACTGATATGGAATCGGAGATTGACGGAAGAGGATCCGAAACCGTTCTTCCGCATTTGTCAGTGCTGATTCAGCACGTCTTCTGCTGGTAATATCCAGGATTATCGCGACAAAAAGGCGGCGTTCCTGCATGTTCATGATCTGCAGGTGCACTTCTACAGGGTATGTTGTTGAATCTTTTCTCTTGTGAATTGTAGAAAAACGGGTTTTTTCTTCCTTACCATCGAGAAGGGGTTTTATCAGGGACTCAAATTTATCTCTGGTAAATTCAGGTTTAATATCTATGGGCGTAAGCAAGGAGAGTTCATCCATACTGTATCTCAGGTTTTCCCTGGCTCCCCTGTTAACCTCGATAAATCGGTAAGAAATTGCATCAAAAAGGTAGATCTCATTAAGGGAGTCATCAAGTATTTTGCCGAAATAGGATACCGTCTCTTCTGCTTCTTTTGCTACAGTGATGTCCCGGCCAACCGACTGAATCTCGATGCATCTTCCCTGCGTATCAAAAATTCCCCGATCTACCCATTGTTGCCATTTGATCTTCCCATCACCAGAAACAACACGGTGTTCAATGGTTCTCACCGGATTATCAGGTGTTAATGATTTGAGAAGTTGCTCGACAGCATCGATATCAGCCTCAAAAATCGGTGGGATAAACCTGGTTCCAGTGATCTCCTCTCGTGTAACGTTATAGTAGCGGCAGAATGCATCGTTTACAAAGATGAGGGTTCGGTCCGGCTTTTTTCGGCAGATAAACTCGGTCTGGTCCTCAACAACACTCCGATATCGCTCCTCGCTATCCCGAAGTTTTCTTTCGGCTTCTCTTCTCTGGACTGCCTGGGATATTTTGTGGCTGAGCTCTACAAACTGTTGTCTTGGCTCTCCCCCTTTCTGCACGTAAGAATCTGCCCCGTTATCGAATGCCTCAATTACAACCTCTTCTCTCCCCCTGCCGGTGAAGAGGATGAATGGGATTGAAACACCACGGTTTCTGATCTCCTTTAGAAACGAGATTCCATTCATTTCAGGCATCATGTAATCTGACACAATGGCATCAAATGATCCTTCTTTGAGTGTTGCAAGAGCTTCCTCTGCAGAAGACAGACCAGTTACCCTGAACTGACCGTCTTGTTCGAGGTAAAGTTTTCCGATGTCTAGCAGCACAGGCTCATCGTCAACGTAGAGAACATGGATAGGATCTGACATGAATAATGGGTATTTTTCTTAAGATCACACCGGTGCATTATCCGGCCTTGTCGTGTGAATCAGAATGCGTACCTCAATATCTCCGTGGCCTCCTATTTATCCTGTCGCTTGTGACAAGATCATGGGCCTGAAAAAAATCTAGAGAAAAAAAGTGGTGATTTTCAATTCTTGAGTTGTGTGATGAACCATGCAATGTTTTCACCAAGACGTTCCATAGTTTTGATCCCCTCTTCGTCTTTATCCACATCTCCAGGCTCGAGCCCAATACCCAGATTCCAGTATGTGGATCCGGCTGTAAACATGTCACATATTCCAAAGAGATGGTTGATGGAATCAAGGGCAGCAACTGCTCCTGCCCGTCTGACTGCTGCAATTCCCGCTCCAACCTTTCTTGTGAAGAGTCCTCCATTGGCTATAGATACAAATCCTGCCCTGTCGATAAGGGCTTTTGCTTCAGGAGTAATATCTGAAAAGTATGTGGGTGACCCGATGATGATCCCGTCAGCATGAATCATTTTGTCAATGCAATCGTTCACCACATCTTTTGTCAATGCACAATGACGATCCTGGTTCTCCCAGCATTTTGCACAAGCGATGCATCCATGGATCTGCTTTCCCCCGATGTGAACAAGTTCGGTTTTGATACCCTGCTCCTCGATCTTGCTTAAGGCATATCGAATCAGTCGTGCAGTATTCCCATCTTTTCGCGGGCTTGCATTAAAGGCTACAACATACCTCTGGTTTTGTGTCATCCTTACCAAAGATCGTCCTCCTGATTAGGTGAAGGTTTTGGTTATGAGATTAGATGAACCTGAATCTTCCCTCCGGAACTCTTATCACAAACCTGACTCCCTCTCCGGGTACTCCTTCTTCTGTAATGGTCATCCCGGTGATCTCAAGAACTTCCCTGATAAAGAAGAGTCCAAGGCCGGTATTACGCCCAAAACCTCTTGTGAAAATAAGCAGTTTCTCGTCTTGAGGAATGCCCCTTCCATCATCCTCATAGATGATCTTAAGTGTCTCCCCTTCGGTATCAGTTGATACCTGTATGGTCGAAATATTTCCTCCATGTCTGATAGAGTTCTCTACAAGATTAAAAAAGACCTTGGAGAGCATCGGATCAGCTAAAATCTCAACTGCTCTTTCAGGTGTGATTAGGGTGATACCAGAACAGATCTGGTTGATACTTCTGCTCTGCAGGGTCTGTGAGATATTCTGCCATACCGGAGTTTTTTGTCCGAGATCTTCATATTCTCTCGTGAATTCTATCAGGTTCTGGATAGTTTTTCCTGCATCTGTTATCATACCGATCTGTTTCTGTAGGCCTGGTTCTGTCTTTTCAATCTTGATAATCTCTGATATTGTTGAGATGACCTGAACCATGTTCAGGATGTCGTGCCTGGTGATGGAGGAGAGGAGGTTGAGTTTTTTATTGGTTTCAGTAAGCGAGAAAGTGACGAGTTCAAGTTCCCTGTTTTTACTGGTCAGGGTCTCTTCCAGGTTCTTTCGCTGAGTAAAATCTGCAAACGAGATGAAGAAGGCATCCCTGCTCATGTACTGGATCTTTCTGACCGATGCATACACCCAGAATGTTCTTCCGTCTCCTGCCTGCATCTTCATTTCAATATCATCAATTTCATCCTGTGTCTGCAGTGTGGCAATAAGCCGCTCCCTGGTTGTCAGGTCTACGTAGAAACACTCAGTGCTCCTCCCGATAAGATCATCGTACGAGAGGTTGAACTGCCTGATGGTCCGTTGATTTACAAACATTATCTTGTTGTCTGAAATTTGGGTGATAACAATGGGAAACGGTGCACCATCCACGATACTTCTCCACCGCTCCTCACTCCTTCTGATCTCGGTTTCGAGTTTTTTCTGTGTTGTAATATCAGTTAAGAGAATGAGCCTGCCTTCAGGAATTCCTTCAGAAGAATATAGCAACTCCATACTAGCATCAAATATCCTGGTCTCCTCTTCATCCTGTTTTGATAGTTCTTTTCTGCCCTCTGAAGATGAACAAAATGAGGTAAATTCAGACCATGATGCAGCGGCAGTGGCAATATCCTGTCCTATACGAATTCTTGCTGAATCACTACCAAGCAGTCTCTCTGCTGTAGGGTTCAGATCTGCGATCCGTGAATCGGTGCTAAGCACGATCATCGGCATACCCATCTCTTCGATAACCCGGCTTCGTGCAATAGGGACAATATCGAGAAATCCGAACCTGAAAAGGGCTATAACGTAGATTATACCGACAATCCAGAAGAAGATAGGAGCAAGGTTTACTCCATGAATCGGGGTCCCACCAATCTGGAATATGATGTCAAGGACTGTCGGAAATGCCAGTGCTCCAAAAAGCAGAATTCGCTGTTTCAGATATATTCCGTGAGATTCTTCCCGTATCAGGAGAAGAAGCACAAGTCCGGCGATGAGTAGGAGATATGTGAATCCGATATGAACAAGAAACAATGGGCCGTTTTGAAATGTTAGTGTAGGGAGGGGGCCGGTGAGGTCAACACTATAGTTGTACCTGAATAGGGTATGGTACCTACTTGTGAGGGCTGCCAGTACTGTAATGACAGGAAGAATGAGCAGCGCTTTCCATCGCCATCCTCTGATCCATTCGGCTTTATGAAGAACCAGAAGGACCAGCCAAAGATCGATTACCCCGATGAAAGGGATGACAATAAATCTGATCTCCTGCAAGAAGATCTTCTGTGAGAGATTGATGGTTGAGAGGTCAAGTGCATAGTTCAGGGCCCAGTAGGCAGCACTGAACATCAGGATTTGGTACGGTATTATTGCAGGATTTCCCGGATATCTTCTGGAATAAAGTCCGAGGCAGATCATTGCCGAAGCTGAAGAGACCAGCATCAGAAGAAAGAGAAAGGGCACTATCTCTTCTGCAGTAATCTGCATTCAGGTCAGCCCCCCCAAGGCTTCTTACCCATCCTCATAAAAAACTCCAGAGACATGCCTGCCGGAAAGCGGATACAGTACCTTCATGCAGGAAGTATATGAATCTGTGTCTCATTCACAACGAAAAAGACACTAATTCTTGCGAGTTTTATCAGGGAACCAGAGTGTTATAGTCGTTCCCTTACCTATTCCTCTGCTTGAGGCTTTGATGATTCCCTGATGCAGAGTGACTATCTGCCTGACTATAGGCAGGCCAAGACCTTTTGCCTCCGGGTCTTTACGTGCTGCATCTCCTGTCATAAACTCATCCCAGATCTTCTCTATTTTATTTTCTGAAATTCCAATTCCGGTATCAGATATAGTGATAGTAACTCCGTTCTTCTCATGACTGGCTTTAACCCTGACTGCTCCTTTATGCATATTGAACTTTACAGCATTATTGATGAGATTGCTGAAGAGTTGGTGAGCATGAGTTTGTGAAAGTCGGATTCTAATCGTTTCAGGGACATCTATCTCTATCTTTATTTCTTTCTGGTCAATCAGGAATGAATTTCCTTCAAGTGCATCGTCAATGAGTTCAATGAGAAAGTAATCAGCATTATCAG
>NZ_DATMYY010000058.1:0-2779 GCF_035560735.1 Methanospirillum sp. | reverse complement strand
TTCAGAAGATTTTTCCCTTTCTGAACTTTATCAAGGGCAATAACATCTGCAAGATTTAGATCAGTTCAGGCAATGAGCATCTGGGTATACTTCTCATCGATGACTTTCCCATAAATCCGAACTTTCACCCGATCCTGTTCGGTGAGGTCATAATCCGGCATGGGAAAATTTCGTTTCCATTGCTTACTGAAGATACGTTTGATACCGCTGCCAATCGTATCAATCATATTGAAATTCACCATCGCTTCAGCAAGGAATCGATTTCGATAGAATTCAGGTGGGGAGTCGCGATTAATTACTTCTTGCACAGAACCGGGAAGAAATTTCCCCAGATTTGTAAAGAGAAGATATTCAGGTTCTTCTAATACCGTGATCCTTCCAGTCATCGAATAATCCTGATGAGCAACACAGTTATGTAAGGTCTCACGGATAACCCAGGGATCATATTGTGATACTTCTGTTGGAAAAAGGCTCATATTTGGAATATGTCGATAGGTTAAATTCCGAATCTTTGAAAAGATCTGTTCCATTGCCAGCAAAAAGGGAGGGCTGAAATGTTGGTAATCAATCTCTGTCCCGGTATGGTCACGGAGCACCCAGGTAATCTTTGCTATCCCTGGAGAGAGAAAATGTTCTGACTCGCTTTTACCAAGAAGGATTATCGCTGCACGGGTGATCTTTCCATTGATACAAACTTTTGATTTATTAAGAAAAGTGATGTTGTTCGATTCATCAACTTCGGTCTCAATATGGGTCCCTTTGTTCTTCTTCTTGAATTGTTCACGGGCAAATGCAAGTGCGTCAGCATCGAGGTCATCTAGGGTGGCCTCGCTACAGATATGGACAGACCAGTCTTCCCGATTTAATTGACCCCGGATCCGATCGATTTCATCAAGACTCAGAATGTCAATAGATTCGTGGATCCGTCCATACATCTTCCCTTTCCATTCTGTGGGAATTCCTATTGGAGCTGGAGGGATCTCAAATAATAAAACCCGACCCTCCTTTGTCTTTAACTCGTGGATCTGAATAAAGGTTATTTTGTGATTTGTATCATGAGAGATCGATTCCTTCAATCTATCGAGGCCCGGAGGTGTAGAGCGAAATCCAGTCCCACAAATCCTTCGTGGTCTTTTATTGGTGACACCGAAGATAAGCCATCCGGCATCTTTGCCGTGAAGGTTTGCTTCGTTGCTCAGTGCAGAGAAATATTTCCCAATATCATCGTAATCATAGGAGTCCTTGGCTTCTTTAAATTCAAGCCATTCATTCTCTGAAGGGAGCTCCATAAATTCATATAATAAACGCTCCAGTTCAGTTGAGGGCCAAATCATATGAATTCCTCCAAGTGAAGATGATAATTCTCAAGATTGAGGGATAACGATTGAAATAGTTATTGGAGAGGAGAAACCACAACCATTCCTTTCAGGTCTGCAAGATTCTCCGTCAATGGGATAGGAGAGAGTAATGATTCTAATAAGTTATAAGAGTCATCTGTGGCTCTTGCCAAGGAAGTAAATGAAAAGGTCCATGACATCGTAAACCCATGTCGTGAAAAAGCTATCTGCAGCAAACCCAGATATGACGGGAAGCTTACTCATCTAAACGGTGATCTCCATGACCTGGGCACTA
This sequence comes from Methanospirillum sp., assembly GCF_035560735.1. Taxonomy (GTDB): domain Archaea; phylum Halobacteriota; class Methanomicrobia; order Methanomicrobiales; family Methanospirillaceae; genus Methanospirillum. The sequence goes on along the minus strand of NZ_DATMYY010000058.1, from coordinate 1,147 downwards.
TAAGTCTGTTGTACCCGTTCATTGAGAACGGCGAGGCATCCCTGAATGACATCCCTGATAGTTGACCAAGGCTTCCTCTACGGTCTCACCCTCGGAGTGACAGCCCGGAAGAGCAGGGCAACGGACAATAAAACCGCCATCTTCGGTATCTTCTTCAATGACGACTTTCAGATTCATAAGGTAATAATAGGAATTGAGACTTAATAGGTTCCGCATTACCGAGATCCGCAACTGGTGTAATAACCTTGAAATCAAGATCACGCGTCAGAATTCCAGATACCTGCCTAGAAACTACTATGCTGGCAATTAGGATATCAAAACCATTGACCTGAGATCCAGAAAGCATCAACCGGCTGGCTTATGAGAGGGATTGTCCTGTCCTGCATTGTCTTATTCCTTCTCATTGAGGCATTTATCCCTGAATGCCTCTAAATCAGTTACTATTTCAGAATTCTGGTTCTTATCCTTCCACCGTTCAATTACATCATATGTCAATCCATCTTCGTTATCTTCAGCCCAGTCTGCAAATTCCCCGGCATGTTCAAACATATACTTACATATGCCCTTCATAATCCCCCGGCAACAGGCAAGAGCCTCATCCACCATTTCGCGATCAAGATACGAATCCATTTCATCAAGATATGGTTCGATTATCTCTTCCATCATTTCGTACGAGTGTTCATAGGGATCTACGTACCCGTCATACCTGCTTCCTGATTCTTCCCAGAGTTGATGAACATCAAGATCCATCAATGAACTACAGACCTCATCTGCTACTGTGTCCTCTTCTTTCCCGGTAACAAGGCTTCTGGCGATATCGGCTGCAGTCGAGAGAAGAGATGGTTTATTCTGAATCAGGGAGTTCAGAACCATCCGTGCCTGACAGTCAGACAATGTGGAGAGAAATTTCAAATCATCGGGATTTTGTTTGGTTCGTGCCATATTCATGATTTGATTCTGATACTATTTGTTTATCAGGGAAGAGGAGATAGCAGAGGAAAGAACCTGGAAACCGATATAGATGGTGATTTAACGGAATCTGTGCCCTTATAATCCCTAAAAAAGGAGTCCATATATTGTTTTTACATTTGGCCGTAAATCCCGGATATGGGTCTCAACCACCATCTGGACTATCGTGGTTCTCATC
>NZ_DATMYY010000057.1:0-12198 GCF_035560735.1 Methanospirillum sp. | reverse complement strand
GGAAAAGCACTCATTTACTTTCAAAGTCGTATAATAGTGTGAAAGAATTGTAGTATCTTTGTGATGGAATCATCACAGATAACACAGAGTATATCAGAATAACCGGATCAGAGGTCAGGTTCGGGGATTTCCCTTATCCTGATGATCTCTTTAATCACAGCCTCTCCAACCTCTTTTGTTCCCGCTTTCCCGCCAAGGTCAGGAGTTTTTACACCATCTGCAAGTACCTTCTGGATAGCAGCTTCCACAATCTTTGCATTCTCCCTCTCCTGAGCGTACTTCAGGAGCAAGGAGATACACCTGATAGCTGCAATCGGGTTTGCAATGCCTTTTCCTGCAATATCAGGAGCACTTCCATGGACAGGTTCAAAAAGGGCATGGTCCTTGCCGATGTTTGCACTTGGAAGCATCCCGAGCCCTCCTTCAAGGTAGGCAGCAGCGTCGGATAGAATATCACCAAAGATATTGGTGGTGACTATCACATCATACCGCTCGGGGTGCTGGAGAACATCGAGAACCAGGGCGTCAATGTATTTTTTGTCAACTGATACACCGATTTTTTCTGCTTCTTCCTGGCAGATCCGAACGAAAAAGACATCAGACTTCAGGATGTTTGCCTTGTTACCAATTGTAAGATGACGTCTTCTTCTGCGGGCACATGAACTTGCAAACCGTGCAATTCTCCGCGACCCTTCCTCTGTCACCAGACGGATTGTGCAAGCCCGATCCTTCTCCTGCCATTCAATCCCGGAATAGAGGCCTTCAGTATTCTCACGCACAATCAGGATATCAAAGCCTGCCCCAAAGACAGGCCTTAAATTTGCATAGAGATCAAGTTCTTTTCTGATGGTGAGAATGACACTTTTGTACGCTGGATCAGGCGGGGTTGTGATAGCCCCGAAAAGAATCAGGTCTGCTTCCTTTAGGGCAGAGCGGGTTGTCTGTGAGAGAGGATCACCGGTCCGCTTCCAGCACTCATACCCGAGGTACACCTGACTGTACTCCCATTCAGGATGAAAGATCTTCAGTACATCAACTGCAGGAGCGATCACTTCAGGACCAATCCCGTCACCTGGTGCAACCACTACTTTCATGTGCTCTTCCTCTCATTCATCAGTTCATACACCGCATCTGCAATCTGTTTTGGTGAGGAACCCCAGTGAACAACCACGCCATGTTTTCCGTTGATTGTCTGAACTCCTGTACGCTCAGCTCTACAACATCGGGCAATGAACGGTTCTTCATGAGCGGCATTTGCAGGACAGATGTCAATAACCGGGAAATCTTTCCCATAACAATCAGAGAGAACCTGCCTGGCAGTCATACAACCCGCAACCTGTTCATTACCGGTGAGGTGATCTGAATCAATTGTGCTGGAAAATCCTCCGGCCCGGCAGGGAAAGACATCTGCTCCGGTCTCCCTGATATCCCTGATATGATACTCAAACTGGATCTCTAACTCACCAAAAAGTCCGGTTGCCTCAAGAGCCCTGATGGTCTCTGCAAGATGGGCTCTCGGTGGTGTTACATCATACACATGGACTGTGGAAAGGGCAGGCAGATCAGGATCGCAGATGAAGGTCTTGTGCTCGTCAATACCGGTGAAAATGATACAGCGTTTCCCAGTCTCTGCAGCCCGGCGAATCAGGTCACCCCGGTTATGCAAAATCACCCGCTCCGGGTATTGATAGACATCACCAGCAGATGCAATCAGACTCACTGTTTTCACCGGTCTCATCATACTGGTCCCTTCCCCGACCTCAACAGAGAGGATCTCAAACCCTTCCGGGACTTCATGAAGCAGGTACTCAGAGAGAAAGTAAACCTGGTCACCTACAGGTTTTTCACCAGCATATCCGACACATTTACAGTGCGGTGGAAAGATCATCTGGAAAGTCTCCTTTTCCAGTACTCTACAAGACCACCGGCATCAAGAATCTCCTGCATCTTAGGTGAGAGTGAGAGACATTCACGTGTTACCCTGTCTGTTCTCATCATCCCGGTTCTGGAGTCATACGTTATCATCTCTCCATTTTCACACGGGAACTCTTCACATTCAAGCACAGGAATGCCGACATTAATGCAGTTCCTGAAAAAAATCCGTGCAAACGACGGGGCTACAACAGCAAGAACTCCGGCCTCACGTAGAGCCATAACCGCCTGTTCACGAGAGGACCCACACCCCATATTTTTGCCTGCAACCAGCACACATCCTTTCAGACGGGGTGCAATGGTAGGATCCAGATCTTCAAAGGCATGCTCAGCCCAGACGCTTCGATCTTTGGTTCTGAGATACCTGCCTGCAATGACAAGGTCTGTATCAATGTCGTCTCCAATGCAGACCGCAGGACCAGAACCTGCGAGAAGGGTCATAAAACCTCCCTGGGATCAGCAATCTCCCCTGCTATTGCACTCGCAGCTGCAGTCGATGGCGAAGAGAGGTAATACGATGCACCAACACCCATCCGGTTTCTAAAGTTCCGGTTCGCAGTTGAGAGCCCTACTTCTCCTTCTCCAAGAACACCCATGTGAGCACCAAGGCATGGTCCGCATCCAGGGGGACAAACAGTACAGCCGGCGGCAACAAGGGTTGCCAAAACACCAGATGTGGCAGCATGCAGGTAATCAGCTTGTGATGCTGGAACGACAACGGTTCTGACTGCGACCTTTTTCCCATCCAGAATTGCAGCTGCTCGGGCCAGGTCTTCATACCTTCCGTTGGTGCAGGTCCCGATAAATATCTGGTCGAGAGGCGTTCCAGCAAGTTCAGATACATTTTTTATTGTATCGACCCGGTGGGGCACAGCCAGGAATGGTTCTAGATCATCTAGTTCAAACCAAATCTCTTCACAATAGAACGGTTCATTGTTGGGTTTTTGCTCCTGGCATGTCTGTCCATATCTGGAAAGATATTCCCTGGTTATTCTGTCTGCATACCAAAGACCTGCCTTTGCCCCGGCTTCTACTGCCATGTTACTAAGGGTCAGCCTGCCTTCCATCGGGATCTCTGATGCCGAATCAACCCGAAACTCAAGACTCTTATACGTAGCCCCATCCATCCCAAGTTCAGCAACATAGCAGAGTGCCAGATCCTTGTATTCAACACCTTTTCCCAGAGTCCCGGAGATGTAAATGGAAATGCTTTCAGGAACCCGGAGCCATGTCTCTCCTGACACCCAGATTCCTGCCATGTCACTCGCACCGACACCGGTCGCAAATGCACCAAGGGCCCCAAGTGTACAGGAGTGTGAATCAGCACCGATGACAACTTCTCCAGGAAGAACACGTCCTTCTGCCATATACTGGTGACAGATACCACCACCGATATCAGAGAAGTGCATACCAGACTTTGTTGCAAACTCCCGGAGTTCACGCTGAAGGTCAGCTGTCTGGCTGGTGTTGGCAGGGGCGATGTGATCGTAGATCACATAGCAGGCTCCAGGGTTTACAATCCCCGGAGCTCCCATTTCATCGTAGATGATCTTGGCCTGAATGCCTGTACCGTCATGACAGAATGCTTTGTCAATCTGTTTGTCACTAAAACTTCCGACCTGAGCACCCAGTATCTTCTCTGACAGAGTTTCCATTGATAATCTCCTTTCCAGTTACGTTTTTGATGATATCCTGCAGAATCTGTGGGGATATGACACACTTGCCTTCGCTCTGCTTCTTGATCTCCTCAAGAACTTTCGTGATCTCCTCATCAGGGAGTTGATACCCGAATGTTGTGAGAATGTGAGTGAGGGCTCGTTTTCCGGTGTGTTTTCCAAGAATGAACTGCCGATCCAGTCCAAGGAGCTGCGGCGGAACAAACTCGTACGTTTCAGGGTTTTCAAGAATAGCTGCGATGTGAATCCCACTCTCATGTGCAAACGCATTTGACCCGACCACCGGTTTGGTTGCCGGCATCATAATCCCGGTATACTGCTGAATCTTCTCGGAGAGGGCAGGAATCTGGGTCATATCATATCGGCTGATTCCCCCTTTCAGAGCGAGGGTAACAAGCACCTCTTCGAGGCTGGCGTTTCCAGCCCGCTCGCCAAGCCCGTTCACCGTTGTGTGCAACTGGTAGGCACCAAGCTCGGCTGCGATGATCGTGTTTGCCGTAGCACATCCGAGGTCATTATGGCTGTGCATCGCTATCGGAACAGGTATATTCTTGACAAGTTCTGGGATGATTGTGGCTACCTCGAGTGGGGTAAGCCGTCCGGTGGTGTCTGCAAAGGTGACATAACTGGCCTTATGCTCTGCAGCCTGCCGGTAGACATCTATGAGAATTGGAAGAGGTGTCCGGGAAGCATCCTCGGCACCGAACCTGACAATGAGTCCATGATCAATGGCGTAATCACACTGCATGAGGGCATTTGCAACAACCTCTTCACGTGGCTTTTTGTATTTATGTTTAATATGGAGGTCTGATGTTGCCACGAACAGACCGATCATGTCAACTTCAGCATCAAGGGCTGCATCAACATCCTCACGGCAGGCCCGTGAAAGTCCACATATCTTTGCATCAAGGCCCATCCGGGAGACAGATCGCACAATCTCCTTTTCATGGACAGAGACTATTGGAAATCCTGCTTCTATCACCTCGACGCCGGTTGCGTCAAGGCGCTGAGCGATATCCTGCTTTTCTTCGAGTGTGAACGAGACTCCAGGAGTCTGTTCACCGTCACGGAGTGTTACGTCACAGATCTCAACATGCCACGGTTTCATGATCAATCACCTCAGGACAAGAGCCATAGACGAGTACTGTCATCGGCCGTTTTGGGATGGTCAACAATTCTTCGAGATGTTTCAGGTCTTTTGCATCACAGACCTGCGGATGTGCAAAGCCCAGGTATGGCAGGGGATCAGGGACCGGCTGACCACCGGTCATGCCCATGCACTGGTTTACCATTACGATACAGAGGAGGGGTAGCCCTTGCTGGTACACTTCAATCAGTCCCTGCAGTCCTGAATGCAAAAGAGCGTAATCCCCTATTAGTGCAGCATTACCAGAAGATGCAGCAACTGCGACAGCCGAGCCCATGCCATAACATGCAACACCAAACGAGTAGGGTGGGTTCATTGCAATAAGGCTGCAACCAGTGTCGCAGACTGCTGACATTCCTTTCTCTGCCATCAGTTCAAACAACGATCTGAACGGGCAGTCAGCACAGAGACCAAGAGTGTTGCCACGCTCTTTGCGGTTTTGCGGTGCTGATGAAGACTGAGCAGGAGGAAGAGGATGTGGTGCAAGACCTGCTGCATGTATCTGATCAGAGCCGATTGCTACACGGACTGCTCTGCCATACATCGTCAGGGTAGGATCGGCAAGACCGGATGCCGGGTTTTTTTCCGGACAGACTAATCCAGGAGTAGGGGTATTGACCGGCTGACTCATCTCTTCAGCACTGACCCGCAGAAGAGCAACCCGTGAAAAATGCTCAGAAGCACATAAGGCATCGCTGACTCCAGATTCATGAATACCGGAAAGAACAGGGATTGATGCAATCGGGCCAAAGTACCGGGAATCCTGAACGGTCATGGTATTCTTCGCGGTCGGGTCATCACCGCAGACAATGACGACACCTGCCCTGATGCCCTGAAAAGTTGCATGCACGAGGGGATCAACGAGGGCATTCATACCCACATGTTTCACAATAACACAGGCACGTCTGCCAGCCAGGGAATCACCAATTGCCAGTTCAAGAGCAACCTTTTCGTTGATGACAAGCCTTGCACCTGACCGCTCTCCCAAAGAAGATACCGGATAGCCGGGAACCGCATAGATTCGATCAGCACACGACCTGATGGTGCGAACAAGCAGATCTTCACCTGATTCACCGGGAGACATCACTCCCTCCCCGGGATCATGTCACATCCCATACATGCCGGACACATCGTCATGGCAATCGAGGGGTCAAGACCTGACTTTTTAAGAGCAGCCTCAAGGTACCTGAATATGAGCCCGATTCGTGATGCATCAGGTCTTGAGAACTCCTTGAGTTCTGCAGTAGGGTTGAGCGGCCTGATAACTGGAATCACACCATCTTTGCAAAGCGAGTCGATACAGTCCTGCATCTCGGTATCACTCTCTCCAAGCCCGAGAATGATATTAGAGAAGACATGCCCTCTTCCAAACAGCCTGACCGATTCCCGGAGGATATCTCTTATAGATCCAAATGAGAGTCCCGGGCACATTGCAGCAAAGAGGTCCGGTGTTGCAGCCTCAAGGTTGAATTTTACCTCAGCTGCCCCTGCTTCTTTGAGTCTTTTTGGAGTCTTTAGGGTAGGATAGATTGAGACACCAATAGGGATGTTGAATCTTGTGAGACGCGAGACTACCTGCACAGCATATGCTTCCTCTTCTTCAATGCTCTCCAAAACTCCGGAGGTCAGGGAGATTGCACCGATTTCTCCAATTACCGATTCAACAAGGCTCTCAATCTCTTCTAGAGTCTTTCGGCTTCCCTTCAGCACCGGGACATTACAGTACCGGCAGGAGAAGATGCAGCTCGGTGTGATGGTGATATATGCCTGTCTCGGGCAGTGAAGGGCAGGATGCTCAAGCAATCCGGAAAATTTCTCATTTTCTATGGTGAGTTCCACCCTTCCTTCTCCAAGATGTTTTATTTGAACCGGAGAAACATCAGCCAGTGAGAGTCTGACACGGTGACCTCCACTTGAGAAGAAGAGAGAACCCCTGCCCCCAGCTCCCGGACCGGCAGTCGAGCGTGTAACATACTCATCAACAGGTTCACCGGTGACTTGTGCAGTTCCAATTGCGAGCAATCGCACTTTTAGATCTTCCCACTGGTTAAGGTCCATAGAGTTCAAGTGCCTCATCATACCGGGTGTAGAACGGGATAGCGGCTATTGCTCCTGTAATACCACGGCCATTCATGATAATTTGGAGGTTTCCACCTTCCAGATTGCCCGCCTCGTCCGGTTCCACCTGGCCACGCTTGACCTTTTCACCGAATGCAAGAAGAATATCAGGAGAGAAGCCGGTATACACTGCCATGCCGGTCTTTTCAGAGAGTGTATACTTTTTGAGCAGCCCGGCAAAACGGTCAATCAGATTCTGCGGGTTTGTAGAGGCAAACTCGGCAACAACTCCGACACAGTTCTTGGTTCTGAACGGCACCGGGAAGAGTTGAACTATGGTATGAGAGAGATAACGGTGCGGACCCGCATTCTTTGGATCTCCGGCCACAGCACGGGCAATATTGTGGACCAGGGTCCAGGTAGCTCCCTGCTCAGGAGTGTCGGTGTCATCAACCCCGATGAGCACCCTCGTATTCCTTGCAAAGGTCAGTGTAGATCCTGCAACCTTACCTCCCCCTGATTCATCATATTCTGAAGAAATGACACCAGCAGCTGTAGCTCGACAGATGGTGGCGCCAACACCACCACCGCCCATACCCCGGTACGAGATCTGGATTGTTGAATCAGAGAGCCTGACTGCACAGATACCTGCAGGAAACCGTGAGCCCTCAAGATTGAGATCCACAGAACCAGTCTTCAGGATGTACCGGTTCATAGAACCAACAGTCCTGACTGAGGTGACAAGCGGGCTCTTGGCATAATGCTTCTTGACCCACATCGCACCCCCGATACAGTCAAAACATTCGATGAGCTCAACTTTGCTGCCATCTTCAGATGCAAGAGCAGTAATCCACGGATAATGAATGATATATGGATCAACCAGGTTAACTTCAGTAGATCTGGTTTCAGATGAAAGTTCTCCAGTAGTTGCCTGAATAGAAGGGTTCATATTTGTCGCCGAAAATTTCGTTAACAGAATTTTCGGTATCAAACTAGATAAACCCTCTCCCGGAAAAAAAGATCAATGATAAGTTACTTCTAGAGACCAGGAATCATCATTCCAACCAATCAGACGAATCATTCCCATACACATATCGCGGATCTGGTACCTGCCAAACCGGGACTTGAACGTGTACGGACCAACCGCTGACTTATAGCGGGCCGCATCGTCTGAAAAGTACCCAGGCCATTCACGCACAATACGCTCAAACTTTTGTGGTTCTGCCTCGTAAATCGCCCTGACCGTAACCTCAAGAACCTGGTACCAGAACTTAACTGCATGGGCGGTTCCCTGCACGGTAACCATTACAGGTTTTGCCGTCTTTGGAATATCCCCAGATCGAAGTCCGGGAGCAGATTCTTCCTGTGCTACGACAGTATGGGTGATTTCGGCCTGGTAAGGCCAGATTTTTCTGCAGAACGCGGCAAGAACACCAGACCGCTGATCAATCTGGAATTTGCGCCAGAGTTTGATCCCTTTCATTGACGTATTAAGTAGGTGCGTATCAAGGGCATACCATGCCTTCTTTGTATCAAAATCAGCGTTCAGGATGGAGGAATTTTCCATCGTGAGAGTAAGGTTGCCAAGACGGTGGAGGTAATCCTGGTGAACGGCCTGCCAATCTGATCCAAGGTGATCCTGCCACCATGCAGTCAGTCCAACTGGCATGATATGATCAATCATCTGCTCAGATGGTGTATCATCGAAAAGATCGATGCCTACTGATGCCTCTGATGCCGGTGACTGATCAGAGAAGTATGTTTCAAGAGCCGTCATTACTACCCAGGCATTAGTATTCTCAGTATCAGGATGGTAGAGATCGCTGTATCTCAGATGATCATCAAACTCATCATCATCAGGCATTCGGTACGGTTCTTCAAGTCGTGTAAAGAACGATGAAACCTGATCCTGAACCGATTCTCCATCCTTGTTGATTGTTCGGCACAAAAGCGAGAAGACCTCTTCATACCCAACGTCAGATCTCCCACACACTGCGCGTCTGACCAGGTAGGTCTCAACCTGCTGTAAAACGGCAGAAAACTGGTTATCTGTAAGTTCAATCCCGTTTTTGTACTCAGGATCATTCCATCCAAAACAATCCATCAAGAATGGTGCGGTAGCATCTGAACCCAGTAGTTTGATCCTGCCAAGGTGTCGTCTGATCTCTTCTGAGATAACCTTCTCAAGCGGGAGAAGTTCAGGCTGAAGCAGGCGGAGGTAGTAGTCAGAGAACCGGTTGATATCCTGCAGAAGGCCTTTAATCTCATCAGGAGGGGCGCCAAGGAACTTTCTCCTGATTGATTCAAAGATCTCTCCAGAGCGGATAGTATCACCGGTTCTCATGCAGAAGTATCGAAGAAATCGTGAGATGAGATCCTGGTGATTCCCAAACCTCTCTTCCATTGGTTTCCAGAACTGATCATACTGGCTTTCAGCGACCTCAGGCGACTCCAGACTTGCGAAAAAGAAGTTTCTAATGAGATCTGATTCTTCGAGCGGAACGCCACGGTAGTTGAGTGCCTCAAACACCTGATTCGGATTTTCACCCTGGTCAAGCTCAATGTATACAACACAGAGATCTTCGGTGATTACCTGCTGCAGAGCTGTGATATCAAGATCACCTGATTCGTCTATTTTACGCCAGAAGAAGTCAAAACACTCGACAATCCGGGAATCGTGCTCGAAGTTATAGTCCTCATCAAAGATGTGATATAGAGATGATTTGTCAACCCGGGTAGGGATGACTACATATTGCCCTTCGCCACTTCGCGGGCTATTTTTAAGGAAGTCAGAGACCTGTTCGTACAGTTCGTTGACACCACGTTCTTTCGCAAACGCACGAATCACCGCAAGAATGATACTGATGGTGGTTATCCGCTGCTGACCGTCGATGATAGTATATTTGTCAAGATTTTTCTCATACTCCCTAACTACAACGATGGATCCGAGGAACCTGTCAGGTATCTTATCCCGCGGACTGCCCACTTTCAATGAGTATTGTTCGGTGATGTCTGACCAGAGCTGATCCCACTGGGCTCGTGACCATACATACGGCCGCTGAAAAAGCGGCACCACATACTGTTTCGCACCGTTATATAGATCCCAGACTGAAGACTTCGCCGCCTTCATCGTACACATCCCCCAAGATGATATCGTATTCTGATCCCATAGTCTCACCGGAATGGATCTGATAATAATACTGATTCAGGAGTGCCGTGTGCCACTGGAAGTATCGCCTGTGCAACAGATATTGCAGAAAAAAAGGATTACCAGGCCTCTACAAAGGCTGCATTGGTATAGATATCCTCAAGCCGTGCCTTGTGTCCAAGTTCCATCTTGGAGAGCTCGGCAAAGAGTTTCTTCTGTTCTGCATCTGTACTTGCATCAGAGAGCTTCTGGTACATGTGCATTGCATCCTCTTCCTTTTTGATAGCGATCTTAAGGCCGTCAAGGGGCTTTAACTCGGTTGTTAGGGCAGGTGCCTCAATAATGTCTGACAGGTGGTAATCCTTGACCTCGTCAAACTTAAGCTCCTTCTTTGAGCCACTGAGGTACTCCTGAAGAGTCTTGCGGTGATAGGTTTCCTGCTCTGCAAGTTCAAGGAATGTACCTTTGAGTGCTTCATCTTTTACCCGTTCTGAAACGGTCTTGTAAAAGGTGTATGACTCAACTTCCTTGTCGATTGCATCCAGCAGGACCTTCTTGAATTCGTCGTGTTTCATGTGTTATCATCCTCGAGATAACGTATCAGACAGCCTTAGGTAGATCAACCACACAGATCTCCCAAGCTTTCCACAGGATCTTGTTTGTTCGAGGTATCTTTTAAGCGTTTTGGGATGAATCTACTGATATTTTAGCGATAAAAAAAAGAAATATCCGGATTTGTCCGGATATTTGCCTCATGACTGGTATCTCATCAGTCATGCCGGTAGTATATACTCCAAAAAATTCACTTATGCGAGAATTTCGTGGAGTTTGAGCTGGAAGGGTCCGAGTTTTCCTTCGTAGTTTCCTGCGCTGATAAAGGTTACACCCGGAACTTTTACTGCAGCCTTGATACCTGCAGCCATTGCCTTCTTTACTGCTGCTTCGTCAACACCGTTGATAACGAGTTCGTAGATAGACTTGACGCCTTCAGGAACCTTGGTGTCTGGAACCTTGTCTCTGATGCTTGGGCAGTACTGCTCGTTGGTTGTTGCCGGGATCGGGAACTTGTAGTTCTTGGACCCGACCTTGGATCCAGATGCAACGATTCCGCCTGGGAAGCTGGTGATAGTTCCCTTGACCTCAAGGATTGCATCAGATGCAGCCTGTGCACCAAGAAGTGCAGCCATCTGGTTCTCTGCCATCACAAAGAAGTTGCCACCTGCGACACCCTTGACCATACCGAAGACCTCTTCTCCGACATAGTCTCCTTCCATAATTGGGATCTTCCAGCAGGCACGCCCGCCAATCTCAACCTTGGACTCGAACTTATCGCCAAAGAAGTGAATTTTGATATCAAACTTCTCTTCAGCGTCCGGAAGGCCGTTGAAAACCGAGGTGGTTGCTGCAGTAAGAACGCACTCTGCGATACGCTCCATAACCTGCTCTGGAAGTTTCTTCTTTGAGGCACAGATCATAATAGAGACACCCGGGCGTCCGTCCGGAGTCTCGTCGCCGCTGAGGTAGCCCTCAATGCCTGCCTCACAGGGACAGCCAATGGCCGAGGTTGCAAAGCCGGTTGCCTCTACTGCAGCCTTCATGGCGTATTCCCGGGTTACACCGGTAATGATCACGCGGCAGACCCAGATGGGAAATCCTTCTGCAAATGTGTTGTCAATCGTTACACCGTTCAGTTCCATTACGGATCCTCTGTTCTGAGGTCAGCCGGATATCCCAATAATGGTTTCTTATTGGATCCAGGAAAAATCAAAAATGGCCTTATAAAGGTTCTGGAAAACCACAGGCCTGCAAGACTTCAGGGCCTGATAACGGGACTGACTGGGCAGATTTCATACCAAGAGCTGAAAGGGCCAGAATAGAACTTGGAAGTTGAATCCCGTAAAGATCAACAACCTTGACAGGGTGATCATATTTTTGTACTATTTTTCTGACTGTGCCTCTGTCAATAATAATTCCAAGTTGGTCAAGAATGTGTGAAGTGTACGAGAACGAGTAGGTTCGGGACAGTACCAGACATAGGTCTATGATGGGAGAGCCAAACCTGCTGCTTTCATAAAAAGGAGCATCAGCATAACAGAGATGACCACAATCCCTGCAATGGAATCTCTTAATGTATACATTAATTTGAGAGATACCATCTTTTGTTTTTATAGTTGAGAAGCGCCGTTTTTTGAGATCGTGAGATATTAATTGGCCTGAGCAAATTGGGCATCCAGAAG
>NZ_DATMYY010000056.1:0-4220 GCF_035560735.1 Methanospirillum sp. | reverse complement strand
GATATTAATGATGCTGTTGCAACTACAACCGATGAAATGAAAAAATTCAAGGTTACACAATAAAACACTCTTTTTTTATAACCGTGCTTTCCGCACTTTCCTATCCCTTACCTTGATGTAGTGGTAAGAGTATTCATTGTATTACTCATCGGTGGGATGAGACCGGAGGCACTCGATATGATGCGACTGCAGTTCATCGATAATATTAGAATAGGTCAAAAGTTAATAGGAGGATTCGTGCTGGTTACCCTCCTTATGTGTCTGATTGGAGTTATCGGATTTTCAGGAATGAATACCATCTCCGGGCAGATGGATCACATGTATACTGAAAATACCATCCCCCTTACAGAGATAGCAAGTATGGAGGTCTCATTGAACTCAATGAGGGCTCTCGTTTTCAGATCCATGGCCATCATTGATGAACGTGAACAGGATGAAGGCCGTTTGAAAACTGAAATTGCAAGTATTGAGAGTCAGATCCAGAATTTAAGTTCTTCATCAATGACACCGGATGAAGCAAAGGTCTTTGAAACATTCAAGACACAGTGGGTAGACTACAAAAAGTCAGCAGTCGGGGTTTTTGAACTTGAAAAAGCGAAAAAGGAACAGGATGCACTTACCTCCATTAAAAACGGGGGTGAACATGCAAATGCAAGACGGGCAACAGTCGCTACCTTTGACCAATTGAAACAAATAGTACTCAGTCAGGCTGAAATTACTGCTAAAGCAGGCTCAATCGAGGTAAAAAACTCAATAACTTTTATGACAGTTGTCGCGTTGGTTATCATCATTATTTCTCTGTTCATCGCTTTTACTCTGACACGATCAATCACTGAACCATTGCATCAGGTTATGAACCAGTTTGACAGGATGAGCAGGGGAGAGATAAACACCAGGCTCACCCTTTTCAGAAAAGATGAGATCGGGAAAATGGCAGGCATGGCAGACCTGTTTTCTGATTTTCTTGAACAGGAGGTGGTTGTAACACTCCAGCGAATAGCACGAGGAGATCTTTCTACAAACCTTACTCCAAAAAGTGAAAGTGATCAGATAACGCCTGCTCTCATCGAAATGAGCAACGCTGTCACCGGAGTAATAACCGAACTTGATCTGATATCATCACGAGCTGCTGAAGGAGATCTCAAAGCCAGAGGTGACGAGATAAAATTCCATGGATCATATCAGCAGATTGTAAAAGGGTTTAATACAACACTTCAATCACTGACTATTCCTATCAATGAAGCCATACGGCTTGCATCAGAATACTCAAAGTGCAATTTCGTTGCAAGATTTTCAAACAAAGTTAAAGTAAAAGGAGATTTTGTTGCATTTGAGCGTGCCATGAATGAGATTGGGCTTGAAGTGTCCCGTGCTCTTGGTGTGATAGGTATCGAGATGAAAGAACTTGAATCCCAGGCCAAGATGGCTGAGTCCGGTATTGAAGATGTCCAGAGGGGAGCAGGGATTATTGCAGCTAACGCTGACAGCACCAGGGCCAATGCAGAGATGAGCGAAGAAGAGATCATTCAGGTACTGAGGGGGATGGAAGACCTCACAAACCATGTAATGAAAGTATCTGCAAATGTGGAAGCTGTGGCTCAATCCGGAACTGAAACAGACCGTCTTGCCAGGAAAGGGATTACTGCTGCAGCAAGTGCTGAAGAGGGTATGGAGAGTATAAGAAAAGTTTCAGGTGAAGCAACAAGTATTATATTTGAAATTCGTGACCAGATGGTTGAGATCAGTAGAATCACAGACATTATTTCGGATATTGCAGAACAGACCAACCTGCTTGCCCTCAATGCAGCGATAGAAGCTGCACGAGCCGGGGATGCCGGGAGAGGATTTGCTGTTGTTGCCGGAGAGGTAAAGGGATTAGCCGAACAGGTAGGAACTGCTGCCCAGAAGATCGCCACAATGATTTCTGAACTTGATAACCGGAGTTCTCGTGCTACTACAGTGATGAAAGAAGCAGAATCAGTTATTGAAGACGGCAGTATTTCTCTTCGTGAGACTCTTGAGATCTTTTCATCACTGACAAAAGGTGTTCAGGAGATCAAAACCAATATGGATGCTGTTGCGTCCTCATCTGAACAGCAGGCAGCATCCTTTGAAGAGATAACGGCGAGTGTACATGAGATGAGTGCTCATGTGAAACAAACATCTCAAGATGCAATGAATTCTTCCTCAACAGCTGAAGAAGCACTATCTATAGCACAACAGATAACTGACATCATTAATGATATCAATACAGCAGTTTCTACCACCACTACAGAGATGCAACGGTTTTTAATTGCATAAACAACTCTGACAGAGCAGGGCAATCCCTGTTCATACACTCACAAAATAAAATACTACAACTTTGCATCCAATAACCAATTGAACATATGCAGATCAATCAACCTTCCTGGGCTACCATACGAGGGGAACTTGCATCCACCTTCCCTATCACCGGATGGCTCCCTACATATACTAAGAAACTATTTCGTGCAGACATTATTGCAGGCATCACACTTACTGCATTTGCCATTCCTGAACTCATGGCATATGCACAACTTGCCGGACTTCCCCCCGAGTATGGGTTATACGCCGGTATTGTCGCTCCACTTGTTTACTGTCTCTTTGGCACCATCAGGGAGATGAACATCGGGCCGAGTTCATCTGAAGCCATCTTGACCGCAGCAATGCTAGGGATGCTGGTTGGAATTGATGCTGCACGATATGCCTCCCTTGCAGCACTCACTGTTCTTATGGCAGGAAGTTTTGCCATTCTTGCACGGATATTCAGGCTCGGATTTATTGTCAATCTCATTTCTGAAACTGTTCTCAAAGGGTTTCTTGCTGGAATGGGATTAGTCATAATATGTGGTCAGTTGTTCAAGATTCTCGGCATTAAATCAATATCGGGAGCATTCTTCGATCAACTTGTATACCTTATCACTCATCTTCCTTCAGCAAATCTCCCAACTGTTGTAATTGGAGTGGGTGCAATAGCATTTCTTCTCTGTGCTGAACGAAGATGCAGAAAACTCCCGGCTGCCCTGATCGTGGTTATCATCTCAATATTGGTGATGACATTTACAGACCTGGCATCACGTGGTGTTCAGGAAGTTGGAGTCATCCCGGCAGGGCTTCCCAGTTTCATCATTCCGACAATCTCATTTAATGATGTTCAGCTCATCTTTCCTCTTGCATTTGCAATCTTTCTCCTTGCCTATGTTGAGGACATGAGTATCGGGACGTCTCTTGCCAGGCGATACCACTATAAAGTCGATTCAAACCAGGAACTTCTTGCCCTGGGTGCCACAAGTATTGCAACCAGCCTCTTTCAGGGTTTTCCGGTTGCAGGTAGTTTTTCCCGGACAGCACTCAATGAGATTAATGGGGCTGCAACTCAGATAACCGGGGTCATTGCAGCAGTCCTCACTGCTATTGTTGCCATGTTCCTCACCGGACTTTTCACCAGAATGCCTGAGGCAATCATTGGGAGTCTCATTCTCGTAGCGGTCCTCAGACTGGTTGATGTGAGAGGGCTGTGGAGGATAGCAAGGATCAGCAGAAATGAATTTGCCATAGCCATAGCCACATGTGCAGGAGTCCTGCTGTTTGGTATCCTTTCAGGTGTGTTCATCGGCGTCGTCCTCTCGCTAACAGACATCTTATACCGGGTGACCTCACCCAGAATTGCCATTCTGGGACGGGTTCCTAATACCAGACAGTACGCAGACAGGATTAGACATCCAGAAAATATTGCAATACCCGGCATCCTGATTATCAGGGTTGATGCTCCGCTGATTTTTGCCAATGCCGAGATAGTCAAGGATCGAATTGAAGAATTGATTGCAGAGGATCCGGATGTCAGGCTTGTGCTGCTTGATTTAAGTACGTCACCGATTGTGGACGTCTCTGCTTCTGATATGATCGTTGATCTCTACCAGGATCTCAAAACAGCCGGGATAAAACTCAGAATTGCAGACGCCACCTGGCAGGTGAGAAGGATGCTTCGTATATCAGGAGTCGAGGATACGATAGGTGAGGAGATTACCCAGACCACCTCGCTTGAGACAGTACTCGAAGACTGGAACTGTGCAGAGTCGACAACACCGGTATGTCCGGTTCCTGGACTTGAAAACATCTTACAGGATCAGAAATAATACCGGGTCACCCATATAGGCCGCGAAAGGTTGAGTATTCTGAAAATGACACTATTATGACAGGGC
>NZ_DATMYY010000055.1:0-4494 GCF_035560735.1 Methanospirillum sp. | reverse complement strand
GTTTTGTGAGATCCGGGTGAGGGGGTGTATATACGTGCAGGATCACCGACCTCCCGCACGAAGGGTGATCGGAGAGTTGAGATATCCGGAATGGGAGTTTGAGAGGGATTTATGAGGTCTGATGCGAACAGACCTGAAAGGGTATACACCCGACTTGAGCCGTGGTTCAATGGCCGGCAGGTCAGCAAGTTCGAGGATGGGTAGAGATTCTTTGTTGAGGTTTACAGGAGAGTGGAAATGAATCATCAGAAAGGGCTGAACCGGTTTTCCTTCTGCTTCTCGATCGGGATGATATCAGCAGGTATAAATCTCGATGGAAAGGTAGGTGGCTGAAGTATCATTCTATTTTAATCCGGTAGCCTGGTGATCAGTGAAGGCTAAGTCGACTACCGATGTTGCACCTTCGGTCTTGAATTTCTCTACGGTCTGTTCTATCAGTTCCTGGACTTGCTCAGGTGAGTATCCGGATGAGACCTGTTCGAATGTGGTGAGAGCAATCTTGGTGTTTCGATGATTCACTGATTGGTATAGATGAACAGATAGACCGATGAGTTTTAGGGCACCAATCGGATGATCCAGATGTGATGCTACCACCCCTAAAGAATATAACTCTTCAGCCATATTTCCGACTGATTGCAGAGATTCGCAGAGAGTTAATGCTTGACTGAATAGAGAACGGGCATGCTCGTAAAAACCCTGACGGAGATCGATGATGCCAAGTTGATGCAAACTACTCGCTTCTCCAACACTGTTACCAATATCATTCGAAATAACGAGAGATTGCTCGTAAAGAACGCGGGCATGTTCATAACGACCCTGACGGAGATCGATACTGGCCAGAGCATACAGATTACTTGCTTCTCCGGCACAGTTACCAATATCCTTCGAAATAATGAGAGATTGCTCGTTAAGAACACGGGCACGTTCATAACGACCCTGAAAGAGATCGATACTGGCTAGAGCGTACAGCGTATTTGCTTCTCCTGTCCTATCACCAATCTCCATCCTTATATCTAGTGCTTGTTTAAAAAGATCACGGGCACGCTCATAAGAACCCTGACAGAGATCGATACTGGCTAGATTGTGCAGCGTACTTGCTTCTCCTGCCCGATCGCCAATATCATTCCTCATATTCAGTACTCGTTCGAAAAGATCACTTGCACGTTCATAAAGACCTTGACAGAGATCGATACTAGCCAGAGTATGTAGACTGCTTGCTTCTCCTATTCTATCTCCAATATCATTCGATATTTCAAGAACTTGTTCTAAAAGAACACGTGATTTTTCATAAAAACACAGATGAAGATTGATGATGGCCAATTGGTGTAGACTACTAGCTTCTCCTCGTCTATTTCCAATTTCCTTGTAAATTGCAAGTGATTGCTCAAACAAATCACAGGCATGTTTATAGCAACATTGCTCTACATCAATGCTGGCCAGATTGTGTAGCATACGTGCTTCTCCTACCCGATCGCCAATCTCCATGCAAATTGTAAGTGATTGCTCGTAAATTAAACGGGCGCGTTCATAACAACCCTGGTCATAGTCAGCTTTACCCAACCAATTCAGAGTATATGGATGAACCTCTCTCTGTAATAGTTCCCTATTTAATACCCTGACTGAGTCATACATTCCTCTCCTGACAAAAAAATCAGAGAGACGACCGGTCACCAAACGAGCCTTTTCAAGCTCTTCTGCCTGCAGAAACAATGACCGGGCCTCAAGAAGGCAGGAGATCCAGGAGATCCCAAGATATTTTTCCCTGTCATCCTTCTCAAGATCCCAAAGAAAATCCCCGGCAGTATTGCAGGCAGACACTCTCTCATCATCACCGAGATGATCAAGGAGCCAGGGGCGGAGCATCCCATAAACTGCCCAGAGATTATCTACGCCCAATTCATGGTCCGTGAATATAAATGCCCGATTCTGCCACTCCTGGATATACCTCTTGATGGTCCGTACCGGAAGACTGGTCACTGCTGCAATTACTTCAGGTGGAATAGCGATACTGTAGACCGCAGACTGGCAAAGTGTAACTCGTGATGCATCACTCTCCAGATGCTTATATAATCGGCTTAAAACCAGAGAGTCGTAGTATGTATCCCGAAGTTCTCGCAGTTCATTGGGATTATCATCCCCTGATGGAAGAGAAATTTTTCTCAAATCTTCCAGAAATTGAGCAGGATCCTCGTTCAGGAGAGAAAGGATCTGCTCTAAGAACCTGGGAACTCCTCCAAACACCCGGTACACTTCAGATACCATTTCATCAGGTATCCTCCCATCCAGGGTAAGAACTTCATACTGCTCATTATTCCTGAAAACTTTGCCCACATCAGCCTGGTTCAGATCTCCCAGTTGACATTCAAAGGCTGTTGTCGGGTACTTCACTCCAGCCGGCAGATATCTGCAGGTGATAATGACCCGGGATTTTCCAGACAATTCAGATAATAGCATCGTGTAAAAGGTGGCTATATCTGGGTCAGCAATGATATTGGAGTCATCAAGATTTGTTTCAAAGTTATCAATTACCAGAACATACGGCTCCTGGTTGAGTTTGTGAAAAATATGGGAGAGTTTCTGCGATGGTGAGAGGTCCTTTTGCCGAAGCAGTTCTGTGAGAGGCGATCCAAACACTACCGCAAATCTCTCGATGAGCATCTCGCAGGTCAGTGGCGCCTCTCTGGAACAGGGGATTGCAACCGGGGTGTAATCCATCGAATTTTCAAATTTCCGCGCGATCTTTGTTGCCAGAGCACTCTTTCCTGCCCCTCCCATTCCGGTCAGGATGATAACCGAATATTCACCAGATTGAAGTCCGGGAAGGACCTTCTGGAGTTCACGTCTGCGCCCGACAAAGTGCGGTGCATACCCTTCGGTCATCCCGGGTAGCGGTCTGACAAGGTTTGATACCTTCTCTTTTACTTCAGGCTTCCCTGGTTCAAACAGGTGACATTGAGAAGATGAGGTGTACAATACCGGCAAAACCCATGAGAGATCACCGGTATCTTTGGTGGCATTCCAGAGTTTCCATCTGGCTAGGTTCAAAGACTGATCCAGCGAGGTGCCTGCTGCTAGCTCTTTGTACAAGTTTCTTGCAAAGGTTGTGGCATGGGAATCTGCAATCGAGGCCGCCCACCCGATAACCGCAGGCACCTGCTCACTGACCAGGGTCTGGCATATCCCTTTGATCGCATCTACCGGTGGAGCTTCTCCTGACTGGCAGCCACTGACAAACACACACTGAACACCCTGATCAACGAGGATATGTCTGATCTCATCTGAAGATTTGAGATCAAGGTTGCCTCCCTCATCCTCAAAGGCAAATCTTCCAATGTTGTCATCACCGATAACGCCATAACCGGTCAGGTGAACGATGTGAGGTCTGAATTGACGGATTTTTGTTTCCAGTTCTTCAAAGGTTCCAAGATCACCTGAATCGAATTCAACAGGGAGTCCGTGGATGCCTTTCAGGGTGTACTCTTCTTCACGTTCATACAAGAGGGGATTTGTTCCCCTCGGTGAACAGGCCATGAGGAGTAACCGAAGGGGGCCGGGGCGAAGAGAACATGAGGAATGGGTTATGGTGATTCCGGGATACCTGCTAATGCTGAGGCGTGTCTCGGTCCCGATAAAATTGGTATTATCAGGAGTCATGAGTTCCCAGGGAATGTTGAGAATCTCTGACTCTTTGGATGAGATGGTGATCCGGATGTGATCAGAAGTTCCGGCCGCATTTTTTATGGCTTCCCAATGGTCTTTGAGCAGAATTTCAAAGAGATGGCTGCCGTATTTTAACTGAATACCAGGATCCAGTGTAGGGAGATATGGACGATTAAAAATGGTTCGAAACTCTTTATTGAGAGTGAAGAGAAAGGACGTGGAGTCCTCAGAAAAAAGTTGATCCTTTGCTATCGTATTATTATTGAGAATGAGGGAAAATTGGTAAGTATCATTTATTTTTTCGATTGGAATAATAATCTCAGCAGGCATGAACCTCTATGGAAGATAGAGGGAGATGGCTGAAGTACCTTTCTATTTTTGATTAGGTGGTAGAGTGATCTGAAAAGATTGAATCGACTACCGCTGCTACACCTTCTGCCTGGAACTTCTCTACGGTCTGTTGGATAAAAAACTGGGCTTGCTCAGTTGAGTATCCGGATGATATCTGATCTAAGATGGAGAGAACATCAGGGGTGCTTGGATGATTCACTGATTGATACAGATGGACCGAAAGACCAAGGAGTTGGATAGCACCAATCGGACGATCCAGAAGTGATGCAATTTCCCCCAGGAAATAAAACTCATCTGCCATATCTCCGGGGGATTCAAGGTATTCGTAGAGAATCAATGCTTGCTGGGACTCATTAAGAGCACTTTCATAAGAGCCCAGCTCCAGATCGTTGGTGGCTAGTTCATGAAAACAACTTGCTTCTCCTTCTTTGTCCCCTATCTCCCGCATTATTTCCAGTGCCGGCTTGAATTTCTCTTCACCCA
>NZ_DATMYY010000054.1:0-12702 GCF_035560735.1 Methanospirillum sp. | reverse complement strand
GGTAAAGGATGTGAAGAGACAATAATTCAGGCACTTGAGAGTGGTGCTGATTTTTATATAAAAAAGGAAGGGGATCCCAGCGATCAATTTACTGAACTCCAAAACAAGATAGAAAAGGCAGTGTCAGAGAAAAAAGTCACTTGTGATAAAGAAAATCCAGACTGCCAGATATCTGACATCATAAACTCCCTTCCTGATGCATCATTTGCTATCGATCAAGCAGGGATGGTGATTGCCTGGAACAAGGCGATAGAGGAGATGACAGGGGTCCTGGCAGATGCCATGCTGGGAAGATCCGGTTTTGAATATGCGATCCCGTTTTATGGTACGCATCGCAAGACCCTGATAGACCTCGTCCTCTTTCCAGATAAGGAGATTGAATCAACATACTCTTCGTTTTTGAGAAAACAAGAGAACGTGATAATTGCTGAAACGATTATCCACAAACCTCATGGTGATCATCAGTGGCTTTGGGCAAGAGCAGGCCCACTGTACGACGATCACAAGAATATTGTAGGCGCTATAGAATCGATCAGAGACATATCAGACTGGAAGCAAACAGAAAAAGGCCTGCTTGAAAGCAGGGACTACCTGAACCAGATCTTTTCTACAGTGAAAGAGGGGATCATCATCGTTGATGCGAAGACGCACACAATCGTGGACCTTAACCCTGCTGCCGCTGCCTTGATTGGGGCAGAAAAAGAGAATATCGTTGGTAAAGTATGCCATAAGTTCATCTGTCCTGCTGAAAAGGGTGAATGCCCGATTACCGATCTCAACCAGATCATTGAAAATAAAGAACGAATTTTACTGACCGCAGACGGCAGAAAGGTTCCAATTATAAAAAACGGATTCCCGTTCCAATTCCAGGGGAGAGAGATGCTGCTGGAGACATTTTTTGACAACACCCAGCGAATTCTGGATCTTGAAGCACTTAGGCAGAGCGAGGAGAAGTTCAGATCGTTTGTTGAAAATGCCAATGATGTGGTCTATGACCTGACTCCTGATGGTGTCTTCACCTACGTCTCTCCAAACTGGACATCCATCCTGGGCCACCCGGTTGATGATGTTATGGGTAAACATTTTTGCCAATTTGTCCATCCCGACGAGATTGCCCGGTGTAATGAACATGTCAGAACCATCCTCTCAACCGGAACAGGGCAGGCCGGAATTGAGTACAGAGTTCGCCACCATGATGGAACATGGAAGTGGCATGTCTCAAACAATGCACCGAACCGCGATGCCCAGGGGCGGATAAAATCTATCATCGGCATCGGGCGTGATATTACTGATCAGAGACGGATGGAGGACAAATTAAAACAGGCTTACCGGCAACTAAACCTTCTTTCCGGGATTACCAGGCACGACATCCTGAACAAGATCTCTGTCATCACCGGCCTTCTGGTTCTTGTCAGGGAGATGACAAACAACCAGGAAGCAGAAGAGTATATCAACAAAATTAATGAGTCTATCAAGATAATCAGAGCAGAGATCGAGTTTACCAGGGTGTATGAGGATCTCGGTTCTCATGAGCCGCAATGGCAATCTCTTGATCATATCATGAATACCATCTGGGTGCCTGATTCCATCAGCCTCTCATCAGATACAAAAAATATCTCTGTTCTTGCAGATCCGATGTTTGAGAAGGTTTTTTTTAATTTACTGGACGACTCCATCACACACGGTGAACATGTACATTCCATCAGCGTGACTACTGAACCAGGGAAGGATACACTCACTATAACCTGGACAGACGACGGTGGTGGGATTTCAGCCGAGGCAAAATCAAAGATTTTCAATAGAGGGTATGGAGTTCATACCGGTCTGGGCCTCTTTTTATCACGTGAGATCCTCAGGATAACTGGTATCACGATAGAAGAGAATGGTGTTCCGGGAGAAGGTGCACGCTTTGAGATCACCGTTCCGAAAGGAATGTGGCGAATTGATCACAGGATATCTGGAGAGCAAACCGGATGATCACGCAGGGGTCCGATGTTTATTGAACCGATGGTGATTGGAGATCTCCTAGAGAAATTGTCAACTGTCTGTTTTGCTGCGTACCTGCTAACGAGTCTGAAGGGCGTAGACAAATACACCGGCAGGGAGCAGTCATGGCGATATATCGCCATAATATCGGTGATTTTTGGGATTCTCTACGCATTCGGGTATTATGCAGGGAGCGGTACAGTAACCGATTTCTTAAGCATCAAGAAGATCGGGCCCAATATGGCAGGGCTCATCGCAGGGCCATTTGCCGGAGTCGGGGCTGCAGCTTTTGGTCTCCTTCTTCAGGGAACCGGGACTGGCGGGATACCAATAGATACCCTGCTTACTGAACTCATGAACGGATTTGTCTGTGGGATCGTGTTTCTGCTGAACGGCAGGAGGCTGATCAAAGTCTGGTATGCAGTCCTGCTTGGTGCAGTGCTCACCACCGCTGATTCTATCATAACTCTTTTCTTTTACCAGGGGATTGATCTCTCAAGACTTCTTCTCTTCAACATCGCATCAATAGAAATTCTGGTGATCGCAACCGGCATGGGCCTTTTTACTCTGCTGATGCACAATGTCGCAAGAGAACGGGAGATAAGCGGGACTGCCTCACGGCTTGAAGGACAGGTTCTTGCAGCACGGGAGATCCAGAAGGGATACCTGCCTTCCAGTATTCCTGCCATGAAAGGGATCAGGGTTGCTGCAAAGTTGATCCCGATGCATGAAGTGGGTGGTGACTTTTACGATTTTCAGCAGATCACACCCACCAGGTGTTTCTTTTGCATCGGAGATGTTGCTGGAAAAGGAGTCTCTGCAGCATTTGTGATGGCATCATCCCTGACCCTGCTGCGCAATGCACTCATCTACTCACACAGACCTGCTGAGATCCTCTCCCAGGTCAACCAGGGGCTTATCAGGAGCAGCAATGACAGCCTGTTTGTCACTCTCCTTGTAGGAATTATGGATATTGAGACTGGGTTGATAACCTACGCGAACGCTGGTCACAATCCCCCATTTCTCATTAGTGAAAACACTACTGCTCTGATCCCTATGGAACCTGATATCCCGGTGGGAACATTTGATGACTACCAATACCAGCAGAAGGAG
Organism: Methanospirillum sp.; assembly: GCF_035560735.1. Lineage (GTDB taxonomy): Archaea > Halobacteriota > Methanomicrobia > Methanomicrobiales > Methanospirillaceae > Methanospirillum. The sequence goes on along the minus strand of NZ_DATMYY010000054.1, from coordinate 9,603 downwards.
TTCACGCTGAAGAGCGGTGAACAACTCGTGCTGTACACCGATGGCGTAACCGAGTGTGAGAATAAAACTGGGATGCTCGGGGTTGAGCCGGTTATAAGAGCACTTACGGGCTTAAGGGCATCAGACCCCGATACCACAGCTCAGACCATCACAGAACTTGTGTTTACATATGCCGGGAGCGGGATTCCCGGTGATGATGTTACCGTTCTTGTGATCGGACGCGATCAGGATCCTTAAGAATTCTGATCAGGTCTGATGTGATGTTCGAATGTGACATTGCCGACACCGGCAAACATCGCAGCAATCGGACAGAGATGCGTCAGGGTTCTGGTCATGATTTCTGATATCTGGTCACTGCCTACCAGACCGGACAGGGTGATAATCAGATGCACCCGTTCAAACACAGCAGGGAGTTTCTGTCTTCGCTCTGCCTGAATTCTGATAGTAAGCAGACTGGGAGTGATCCTCTGATCACTGAGTGAAAGTAGTATTTTGATTCCGACACAACCCCCGAGTGAGGCGATGAGGTACTCAATGGGATTTGGAATCTTTCCACCTCCGCCGAGGTGAACATGTGCATCAATCGGAATTGTCAAACCTGAAGAAGTTTCAGCAGTGAACTGCATGCCACCGGTATGGGAGACGGTCATCGAGACCGGCTGAAACTCCATCCGTGACTGATCCCAGGTAATTTCAGATTCCATGGTACTCATGTAGAGCCAGGAAATCTATACTTTTTGCAGATGGAAAAGTGGCCACAGGACCACCATGAGTTCAGCCGATCAGAACTACACTGATATTATCAGGGCCCCCACCAGCAAGACAGGCCTTCAGCAGGGCATCTGTGGCTGACTGAAGATCTCCATCCATTGCTAGTGTGAAGATGGTGTCATCTCTGATCACCTCCCAGACTCCGTCAGTGCATATCAGCAGCCGTCCGGAGCCGGACCATGGAACCTGGTTTACCAATACCGTCGGAGCAGGCCTGCTGGGATCACCTGATACTGAGGCGGTGATAATGTTGCGGTACTGGTGTGTATACACCTGTTCGCTGGTTATGGCCCCGCTGTCACAGAGTTCCTGAACAAGGGAGTGATCATGGGAGAGTCGTTCAGCCTTTCCTTTATCGATGAGGTACACCCTGGAGTCACCACAGTTGAAGATGAGTGCATGATCAGAAAAGAGGACTACACCCGCGACTGTTGTCCCAAAACCGGTGTACGAGGGATCAGCACGGACAATCCTGTCAAGGGTTTCTTTTGCCCCTTGGATCATCGCGGTGACCGCTGTAGGAGACTTTGGAACCTGAACCCTTGAACAGTACTCCAGAACGGTTCGGCTGGCTACCTCGCCGTGAACTGCGCCACCTATTCCGTCTGCGACCATGAAGAGGGCAGGCAGGCCAGGAATATCCACAAGCTCAGCCCGGTCCATGCCTGCAATATTGATCACCTTTCCCGGAACCAGGATGCTGTCCTCGTTACCTGACCGGAGGTATCCACGATGGGTGAGGTAAGAACAGCGTGGTGACATCATGAGATCTGCTGTACCTGATACCCGGATCCTGAAGAGTATTCTGATCCACCAGATACACCATTACCAGGATTTCAGAGATGACCGTGCATCTTTAAGGTTCACCGAGAAACCGTAACTAAAAGGAGGAGAAGACTGCACCATTTTCCGATCACCCCAACTGCGTATATCTATATCTGCACCAGACTTACCGTCAGGAAGGCACGACTCATCAAAAGAGACCAGTATATGCGGCTTTTAAACATGGATCTCAACCAGATTAGCAGATTTATTGGTGAGACCGAGTACCAGAACGAGGTGAACGAACTTGCCGGTAGTCTCTCTGGAATCGCTTTGATTGAAGGAGCCCTCACCAGAAACCTGGCTAATACCTACCGGAGTGTGGTTGCAATAACTCCCGGAACCCTCCATGAACTCACCGTGCGGTACCTTGCCAGATGGGACATCTGGAACGTGATGCTTGTGCTCCGGAGCAGACAGTTCAATATCCCTCCCGACCAGATACGGCAGGTGCTGATCCCTGCAGGAGGGATATCTCCTGGACAAATTGAGACCCTGCTCTCGCAGCGAACAATACATGATGTTATCGAGGGGCTTGAGAAGTGGGAACTGTATCCGGTTCTGAAAGATGGTTTTGCCGCAGGATATCAGAAAGGGCTGTTTGCAGAGGTTGAAAACTCTCTCTACCTGTCATTTTACAAAAATTACTACAAGGATGCAAAATCAGGTATCAGGGGCGGCGATGCTATCCTTCCGTACATACGGTTTGAGATAGACATTGTCAATATCAGGAACCTCTTCAGGCTTAGGGCTGGAAGTAGGGTGAGCGACATCAAACCATACATAATACCAGGAGGAAATCTGAGGCCAGAATATTTCCAGCAGATGTATCCTATCGAGGATAAACAGCAGTTTATCGCAGGGATGCAACAGGCGAAGATTCTACCAATTCTGATGGAAGCACTGCAGGATGTGAGATGCAATGAATCAGTCTGTGAGGCTGATGCTGCAGATCTCATCTGGAAACTCTGGGCTGAACGAAAGACACCTCTCTTTGCGATGATGATGGCAGTTACAAGGCTTCGTCTTCGTCGTCTCGAACAGATTTCAAGGAGATATCCTTTCTCGGCTTTGCCTATTCTCTCATACCTTGAGCACAAGAGACATGAGGTTGCAAACCTCCGGGCTATTGCCAGGGGAAAACAGTTCGGCCTTGATGCTGATCATATCAGGCGATACCTGGTCATGTAGGAGGAGTTATGGCGTATCAGACCGATGTGAAACCAACCCGTGCCGGCCTTCTTGCACTCAAAAATAGACTCAGGATGGCACGCAAGGCATACAAGATTTTGAGTATGAAACTTGACGGGTTGATCCTTGAGGTGACACGTCTTGCTCCTCAGGTGAAAAAGGAGTACGAACTCCTGATCAGCCGTTACAAACGTACCCAGTTTCTGATTGCAGCAGCGTATATGATAGAAGGAACAGTAGGTGTGACCGTCGCTGCCTACTCAGTTGAGGTAAAGCCAGAAATCGACCTCTCACAGCGTAATGTCTTCGGAGTCAAAGTTCCGGTGATCACCGGAAAAAATGTTAAAACAGACGTAATTCAACGAGGGTACGGACTGCTTGGAACAACCCTTGTCATTGACGATCTCGCTGACTCATACGAAGAACTCCTCGACGCCATTATAGTGTATGCAGGAAATGAAGCAACACTGAAACGGCTTTTGGCTGAGATTGAGCGGATAAGCAGGAGAGTCAAGGCACTTGAACATATGGTTATCCCAACCCTTGAGGAGACTGAACTGTATATCTCACGGATGCGTGATGAGATAGAACGTGAGGATACAAGCAGACTCTTCCATGTGAAGAGGCGAAAAGAGGCAACAGCCGAAGTTGTTGAGCAGGAGAGAAAAAAGAGAACAGAGGGGTGAGTTAACTGGATCAGACCAGGGGGCCCGGTGTCTTTTCTCCAATTACCGGAAGGGTAGTATGGCTGACCAGAATCTGATTCGGGATAACGGCAAGCCGTGCTAGGAGGAGCTCCTTGCCTCTCTTGGTGAGGATGAAGATAGGAACTGAAGTTCCTGCCTGCATAAGAGCCTTTTTTCCACATACTTCCCTGATATGAAGGGATGCGCAGCCTGTTGAAATGTCAGCAACTGCTGCGATTCTGACTGCATCGTCATGTGAGGTTCCAGTGACATGTACTGCCATGATAACAGCATCAGGGTCTGCTTTCCTCACTACTTCAGCAGCATCCGCACCTGCAACGGTTACAAGCAGATGGGAGTATCCGGCCTTGTGTGCCGCAGCAACTCCGGCTAGAGGATCCATAGATGCATGCACTGGATCTGGCACGATGCCTCCACCAGCCTCTATCCTTTCGATGACAGACCTGATTGGAGAGGTTGAGACAAGACCTGACATCCTGCCACCAATCCCCTGGGCCATTGCAGGATCAGTTACCACAACGGTTCCCGCACCATCACATGCCAGGACTGCTGCATCAATGATCCCTGATGCTAGACCGGTGCGGGTGAGCTCAGACGCACCGAACCCGACAAAATCATCATCAGAAGTGAGAGAGCGTTCAGGAGTACACATCCCGAATGCTTCAATCCGGTTCTCAATATTTTTCTTTACAGCTTCTGGTGTGAACTCTTCTACCGGGCATGCAAACCGTTTTGCAAGAGGGCAGTCGGTGATGACTGCTTCACTGACCTCCACGACTTTTCCATCACGAACAACTATCCGGGATCGCCCAATCGCTTCTATGATGTGTTCATCAGTCATGGATACTTCCTCATTGCCAGAATCGCTCCACCTGCAAGAGCCGGAAGAAGAACCAGGAAGCCTAATCCTGATTTCGGAGTCTGGGTTGGCGTCGGAGTTGGAGGAAGTGGGAAGGGAGTTCTGGTAGGGCCTGGAGTGAAGACCGGGGTTGGTTCATCAGTTGGAGTGGCAGGGGCTGAAGTGATGACAGGCGCAGGAGTCTCATCGGCACCTTTATTGTTTTTAGCATCTTTCTCGTCACCGGCGGCATGGGTTGGAGACAGGGTGAGCTTGATGTTGTCAATGTAGCCTTCAGCCTGGGGCCCTGATGTTCCATCACCAATCGCAGTGAGATATAAGTTCGTCAGATCCTCAATCTTTCCAGATACCGGAGCTGAGGCAGTGAAGATGACATCTGGAGAGCCCTGCTGTTGCACAACAATAGATGCACGGCTATCTGCTGCGTAGTAGGTCAGTTTCACATGGTAGGTTGTGTTGTCTTCAAACCGTACCGTTGCACCAGAACTGCCAGTTGACGGACTTGATCCAACCAGGTTCAAGGAATTCTCTTTTGATACCGTTTTCAGGTAGAAAAGTCTGCCATCTTTCTTGTTGGCCAGTTCCACCATAAGCAAAGGACCTCTCTGGCTGTCCTTTTTGTCGGTACCTATACCGAATCTGAAGGATGAGCCATCATCGGTCTTTTCCGGGGTGACATCAAACTCAAGAGTAAACTGACCGTTCACCTTTTGAGGAAGAGTGTAGGCAGAATACCCTCCGGTACCCCCTTCAAGAAGGTAATGATATCTTCCGGTCTCAATTTCAGGGTAAAACCTGTCTTTACTATTAGTGATCCAACCCTCTGCATTTGTAAAGTCGGTTGAATACAGAACCGACCCGTCATCAGCAGGGGCAGCAGAGCAGGGAAAGGCTGCTCCTGCCAGGCAAAGCAGCAGGAATGCAAGGAGCATATGGGGGGTGTACAGATGCATGATACTCAGATCTATTCTGATTGAAAGGATGAATATCTGCTCGTCAGGCAAGAAATTTTGATGTCCTGACTTGTGAAAAAAAGAACGGGTTATCCCCGCTGGAACTCGGTAATTCCACCCTGGAAGTTCATAGCCCTGCTTGACTTCTGATAGAAGAACTTCTGATCGCTCCCTGGTCCAAGCCCGACAAACCTGAGCTTCGGGGTCTTGACATATTTGTACTCTTCCTGGTCGATGAAGAGCTTGTCATATACATCTCCAGCCGGTATGGTAAGGTTCAGAGTGGATGAGAAACTATCATACCCGCCGACCTTGAAGTCGTTCACCGGACCACGGGCTATGATCTCCTCGTTCTTTACCAGTGTTACATCGTTGAAATTAAACGCTACGAACTGATTCTTATCAGATGATATTGTTCCATCTGATGAGCCTCCTCCATAAATGAGTTGGATGATATCACCAGGGATAAACTGGTATATCTTGCCTGCTATCTTGATAGAACTGACCGGATCAGTGATTCTCAATCTAATGTATCCATCAGGCTCAAGATTTCCGGCTATACTGTTTGTCATATAGACATCCATCTTGGTCGGAGCGGTTACGTTGATTCCAACAGGAGGAGAGAATTTGTTGGTACCATACGCGTTTGTAACTGTTAGGGTGACATTGTAATCCCCGCCATTTTGGAAGATGTGAACCGGGTTCTTATCTGTTGACTGGGTGCCGTCTCCAAATGACCATTCATACTGCTTCGGACTTCCGGTTGAGAGGTCAGTGAACTGCACAGTAAGCGGAGACTGTCCACTCTTTGGTTCTGCAAGATAGTTTGCCATCGGCGGCGAGCCTATGGTAACATAATTTTCAGCAGTCTTCCGGTTTGATCCATACGAATTAGACACCAACAGGCTGACAGTATAGGAGTTTGGCACGAAGTATGTGTGAACCGGATTCTGCAGTGTTGAGGTTGTACCATCACCAAAACTCCAGAGCCAGTTCCCGATCTTTCCATAACTCATGTCGCGGAATGAGACGGTCAAGGGTGGATCTCCAACAAGGGGATCAGCAGTGAAATCAGCAGCTGGCGGCTGATATGGATCTGCATCCTTGAACTCAACAGGGATGATGGTCGCTGCAGGTGCCGGTGTTGAGGTTGCTACAATCTCGACCGGAATCGGAGTTGCACTCACCTTTGGTGGCGGCTCTATTCGTGCCTTGTCGATGAGAACGCTCTCGCCTTTGTCGGTCATGTAATAGATCTCAACAACCCTGGGAGATTCTGGTGCCGGGTAGAAGAGCTGGACATTCTCTCCTTCAGACCAGGGCCAGGCTCCGTTCATGAAGTTGAGATTCTGGTTGTTTACTACATCGCCGTTGACCCTGATTACAAGCCGGTCTGACGGGAGCGGATCACCACTTACATGATGCATCACAATCGAGTCACCCTCTCCCTCGATTGAGATGGACGCTTTTGGTATCTTCTCGGTGATCGGGTTCCATAAGACAAGAGAGAGCCCGAGAACAAAGAGGACGATCATGACCACCGCCAGTACGATGATCGTCTGCATTTGAGACATCGCCTGATCATATCGCATTATTGAATCACCCATCCGAATAATTTGAGGTCGCTGCCCCATTATCAGCAACCTTCAGCAATCGTTTTGTTAATGTTGAACCTGCTTCTATTTGTTTGATAGTAAAATCATTGTGTTGAGATAGTGGAGACTTCATACGACCCCACACCACCTCTAAAGGTGAATCCTGCTGAATTCTGCACGCTGAAGAGAAGTTTACCATATGAGTCAAGGCCAACATTGCTGAAGATGATCTGCTGGCCTGGTGCTGCATTTACCATCGGCTGGCCTCCAACGAGGCCCTTCGCACCATCTCTGCCTGCTACTGCTTTTATGGTGATATCTGCAGTCTCAAACTGGAGGTACTGATTGATATTGATGACTGAAATGGTACCATTCTCCACCTCTTCGCCATTCACAATCATGGTGACATTACTGTAATCGCATTTCAAGATGGCATTTGATACCACAGATAGATCTCCGTTTCCACCGCTACCTAGAAGCAGCTCGACGTGATCTCCTAAATTCAGGTAATGATCACGTCCACCAATCCTGATGTTGGTCCCCGGGCCCTTGACTGTGAAGAAGATCTTCGCATCAGCACTGACCTGTGCTTTACCGGTTCCCTGGATTATGGTGTCCTGTCTCAGTGATGGAGAGACTACTACCTGACGAGTCGGAGGAACGGCCGGACTGTCTTCAGGATCACAGAACCTGACATCAAGCGAGATATTGTAGGTGCCCGGGAATGGGTAGACATGGGACGGACTCCGTTTCATCGTAGTTATTCCGTCGCCAAAGTTCCAGACCCGGTTTCTGATACAGCCAGTTGAGAGGTCATTGCACTGGATTGTTAGTGGTGCAGCTCCAGATGCAGGTTGAACATCCATGCTTACCCCTCCTGCTGTAACAGGTGCTACAACCGGGACCTGTGTCTGGACTAGTGTCTGCGGGACAGGCTGCAGCGTTACTTCTGGTGAAGCGGGCTGCTCGCTAGCTGCCGGGGGCGATACAGGTGTACTACTCTGAGTAGGAGCCTGTTGATCAGGAGTAATCATCGGTTCAGGTGTTGGAGTTGAGACAGGTTGGACCGTGGTTGTGTACACGGTGTACTCTGTTGACTTTGGTTTATAGAGCAGAGTTACAACTGCCGGTTTGGTATATCCTGATGTGTCTACCCTGAGCACGGTGCCTAACGACCAGGGCCATGCTCCCCCGCCCATAAGCATAAATTTATCAGAAGATGCGGGTGCCCCGTTGATCTGAATAGTAAGGAATTCCTCGTTGAGTGGTGCCCCTCCAGCATGATAGAGGAAGAGATCCTCTCCGGTCTGACTTGGATTGATGGTTACATCCGGTGCTTTGTCTGAGAATGTCGGGAGTACAAAGAAGATAGCAGCAACGAGTATTGCTGCTATGGCTACCGCAGCGACGATAAGATACCTGATATCGACTTCAAGGCCTTCTTTTTCAGGTACAGGTTCAGGCTCTCTTGCGTGCTCCTGCTCAATTTCTTCGATGGCTGGTTCTTCTTCCTCTTCAGTCTCGTCCAGTTCCAACTCATCATCCAATGAGTCGTCCGTTGATTCTTTGGTATGCTGAGATGCTTGATCCTGGGCTGCTTCTGCAATCAGCTCCTCATCATCAAGCAGTTCCAGCATATCATCTTCTTCTTCATTCATGGAATTACTCCAGACTATCCCGGGGCGGCAGGCAGATAAACAGGGTAGATATCTGTATGATACCTATATTAAAGATATTATATAAAATATGGCCCGTAAAAGAAAAGGTAATAGTGTATTATTTCCGGCCGTTTACGCCATAACCCCTTATACAATGAAGTGCGTCATTTAACATTTGTATTTCTTGTTCGATTTTATTGATCCGATCATCTATCTTATTTTACATAAAATGCGTAGCATTTTCACGAAAATATGAGCACCAGAAAAACCAGGGTTTTAGGACACGAGTCCTACCTTGTGGGGAAGATCCGGATCTATCTCACTCGCTTTTCTCAGGTTCATGGCATAACCTCCATAATCCCCTGTTGATTTCTGTACCACAGCGAGATTGTACCAGGCCCATTGGTTAGTAGGATCTAATGCAATTGCATCGCTGAATGCCTGTTCTGCTTCCGGGTAATGAGCAAGAGCCTGCTCTGCTGTTCCAAGATGATATCGGGCCCAGGCATTCTTTGGATCTGACTTTATTGCATTCTGGTACATTGATATCGCTTGAGGGATCTGGTTTCGCTCTTGTAGGAAATTGCCCCTAAATATCCAGGCCCAGGTATTGTTTGTGTCAGTGGTGGTCGCATTTTTAAAGGCATCATATGACGGAGTGATCCAGTTCATCCCCTGCATTGCCTTTCCCAGGTTGAGCCAGGCCCAGGTATTATTAGGATCGAGTTCGGTTGCGTTTCTAAACGCTGCTGCCGCATCCTGATATTTACTCTGGTTTAACAGTTCAACGCCCTTGTCATACCAGGCAGTGGAATCTTCTGCAAAGCAACACTGGGCAATGAGTGCTAGAGAGAGGAGGGTAAAGAAAAACACAAGGGATCGCATAGAGGATGAGTAGGTTATCATCCCTCATCATACCTTCCCTGATGGGAAAAGTGGGAATTGGTAACAGTACAGAGTATTGAGATTTTCGTGTTGATATTTCAAACCAGATGTATCTACGTTTGATAAGGGTCAATCATTCATTGAAAAAATTCACACAGGGAC